>CAYXQK010000203.1:0-2988 GCA_964467445.1 uncultured Syntrophaceae bacterium | reverse complement strand
CCAACCGGCTCGTGGTGGACACTGTCGCAAAGAATTCGAACCTTTGCGGAAATCCCGATTGAGGCGGCGATTCTGGACACGGACGCCCCGCCTGTCTACCGCTCGTCGTCGACCGCGAGAAGGCAATCAAACTTCTCGAATCGACGAACATTGACGAGTATCTTCTGACTGCAGGACCTCAATGAATTCGCGAAGCGCCGCACATATCAAGCCAACCGGCTCGTGGTGGACACTGTCGCAAAGAATTCGAACCTTTGCGGAAATCCCGATTGAGGCGGCGATTCTGGACATATGCACCGCGCCAGTCTACCAGCAAATCGCGCCTAAGGCTTTTCAATTGCAACAAATTGGGATGAGCAACTTGGCTATCGCCAGGAGGCTCGGAGTCAACGACAAGACGGTGGCCAAGGCTATTGCCTGGCTTCGGCGCGTCGAGTATCGGTCCGACGGCCGGGAAGGCGGCGCCGAGTCGACCGTGAGGACATATCGGAAAAACGAAAGAACAAGAGCACTGCTGCGAACTATGAGAAGGCTTTGAAGCTAAACCCAAACGGCGCTGGCGCCACGGATGCCTTGGGGCAGTTGAGAGAGTGACCTTTGCCCGACACCGCCGGATATCCGCAGGGGATCACATTTCTCGAGCTGCATTCCCGCTTGCCCCGCCCGCCGCCATGCAATATCTTGAATGCAGTTGAGTTGAGTTATCCCACCGAACCTTTTTTACCGTCATGCCGCGATCAGGAGGGTATTCTTCTATGCGGAACCGTATCCATCTTTCGATCGTTTGCGTTCTCGCGACGTTATCGTTCGCTTCGGCCGTCGCGCACAACGAGACTCAGCGTTCGGCGCCGATCGTTTTCGAGGACAGCGGCCTCAATCTCGGCACGGGTGGAATGTGTTTCAGCATCTCCCTCGGTGACGTCGACGACGACAACGATCTCGACGCCTTCGTCACGCAGTACGAGAAATCGAGCAGGCTTTGGCTCAACAACGGCAGTGGTCTCTACACGCAATCGAACCAGACGTTCGGCAGCACAACCGGGCACGGAGCGGCGCTGGGGGATCTCGATGGAGACGGCGATCTCGATATCTTCCTCGTATTCAACGAGGCGCAGCACCGGGTCTACCTGAATAACGGGAGCGGCATCTTCTCCGACAGCGGGCAGCGTCTCGGAAGGGCGACCGACTCGGGTACAGCGGTCCGGCTCGGAGACATCGACGGTGATGGCGACCTCGACGCCCTTGTGGAAAACTATGGGGCGCCGAACGCGATCTGGTTGAACGACGGTACGGGCCATTTCGGCTCCTCCTCGATCTTCGAGAGCGGCGAGAGAGGCGTCATGGGCCTCGGCGACCTAGACGGCGACCATGACCTCGACGTTTTCATGGCGGGCCCGAACGCGCTCGACGACATGGTCTGGCTCAACGACGGAACGGGTAACTTCATCGACAGCGGACAGCGGCTTGGAAGCTCCGCTGGGTGGGGCTGGGTCGGGCTGGGGGATCTCGATGGAGACGGTGATCTCGACGCGTTCGTGACGAACGCGTCGGCCGGAAGTATGGTCTATCTGAACGACGGCGCCGGTACGTTCACCGCCGCGGGACCGGTCTTCGGCGGAACGAGCCAAAAGGTCGCGCTCGGCGATCTCGATCGCGACGGTGATCTCGACGCGGTGACGACGCATCAAAACGACAGCACCACGATGTGGCTGAATGATGGAGCTGGAGGGTTCGGTCTCTTCGGGCCTCTGGGCGGACTGTACGGCATTTCGGTGAGCCTCGGTGACGCCGACATGGACGGAGATGTCGACGCATTCGTTGGATTCGGTTATCAGATTGCCGGGTCTCCCGTGAAGCTCTTTCGAAACATTACCGTGGTGGCCACCCGGCAGACCGGTTGGGGTGAAATAAAAAGCCTATTCGGCGGCTAGGCCCGCTTGAGATACCTGGTGAAGGATGGCATGCCCCCTCAGAACTGGTCCAAGTTACTGAGGGCAGACCGGGATCGAAATATCTGAAATGGTGGACACGGCGGGAAGCGAACCCGCGTCCGAGTGGCTCGGGGCATCACTTCCGTTCCATCCCTAATCGCCACGCGATAAACGAAAGGTAGTCGGCGTACTCGTCGACCACCTTCTGGATCGGGGCCCCGATCCCATGCCCGGCCTTTGTCTCGAAGCGCAGCAGCACCGGATTCTCCGAGCCGGTCGCCGTCTGAAGGCGGGCCGCCATTTTCATCGCGTGCGCCGGGTCGACGCGCGAGTCGCTCTCGGCCGTCGTGAGGAGGATCGCCGGGTACCGCGCGCCTTCGTGGACGTTGTGGTACGGCGAATACTTGATGAGAAACGCGAACTCCTCCGCCTTGCCCGGATCGCCGTATTCGGTGATCCAGTAGCGGCCCACCGAGAACAGATGGTAGCGCATCATGTCGAGGACGGGCACGGCGCAGACGGCCGCCGCGCAGATATCGGGGCGCTGCGTGACGACCGCTCCGACGAGGAGTCCGCCGTTCGATCCTCCGAAGATCGCGAGCCGCGCCGGCGAGGTGTACTTCCCGGCGAAGAGCCATTCGGCGGCGGCGATAAAATCGTCGAAGACGTTCTGCTTCTTCTCGAGCATCCCCGCGCGGTGCCATTCCTCGCCGAACTCGCCCCCTCCCCTGAGGTTGGCGATCGCGTATACTCCGCCCATCTCGAGCCAGGGAATAGCGGTTTTCGAATAGCCCGGCGTCATGGGGATATCGAAGCCGCCGTAGCCGTAGAGGATCGCCGGATTGGTCCCGTCGAGAACGGTTTCTTTGCCGCGGATGACGAACATCGGCACCGGCGTTCCGTCCTTCGACCGGCACCACACCTGCTCGGCCTCGTACCGGGAGGCGTCCACCGGCGAAACGACGCGATCGTAGACGTCGGTTCGATCGCTGCCGACGTCGAGGCGGTACACGGTCTGCGGCACGAAGAACGACGTGAAGCCGAAGAAGCACTCGTT
>CAYXQK010000202.1:0-6723 GCA_964467445.1 uncultured Syntrophaceae bacterium | reverse complement strand
CTACTCGCGGGACTTATTTACTGACAGTTTGAAAGTATACCCGGAAAGACTGCCTGATATCGTGGTGCTGCCGGGGTCAACCCCTGATGTGCAGAATGTGCTGCGCATCGCCAATCAGTATAACATCCCGGTGCACCTCATTGGCGGCGGAGCCGCAGTTCTTGCCGGCTCCATCCCGGTTACCGGCGGGATCATGATCGACATGAAGCGGATGAGGGGTATCCATCTGGACCGCGAGAACCTGACCGTAACGGTAGATGCCGGGGTATTTGTGACAACGCTGACGGGGTATTTCAAACAGCTGGTGGAAGAGGAGAACTTCCGGTGGCGACCCTACTTTACCGGGGCGCCTGGCCCCTCTCTCAATAATGCCACCAATATCTTTCAGGGAATCAATAAGTTTGCAGGATTGAAGTATGGCGTAGGGCTGCAAAATATCCTTTCACTTGAGATGGTACTTCCGGATGGGACGGTTTTTAACACTTCTTCAGGAGCCAATATCTTTGGAGTCAATCACTGGATGCAGGGCCCCGGGCCGACAATGACATATTTCCCGTTTTTTGCTCTGGGATCACTGGGGGTTTGCACCCGAATCACGTGGAGCCT
The DNA here is from genome assembly GCA_964467445.1 of uncultured Syntrophaceae bacterium. Classification (GTDB taxonomy): domain Bacteria; phylum Desulfobacterota; class Syntrophia; order Syntrophales; family Fen-1087; genus JAPLJM01. The sequence continues at coordinate 6,117 of CAYXQK010000202.1, read as the reverse complement.
GCATCCATATCCTGATGCATACAAGAGCATCTGGGCATATTTTGAGGATTTTAACACGCCAACAGATTGCTTAATTGAACTGCTGCATAAAGACATCGGAAGGGGATTGTTTGTGATGCCAGCCTGGACACAGGCTGCTTATTCGGCAGAGACGCGCTCAGAGGGGATACGCCTTGCCAAGGCTTCACCCAAGTACATGTTGGGAATGGGGGTAGAAGGGACAGTGCGAGCGGTAGATTATCAGGCGAAGCTTGCAGAAAAGATCATCAGAAAGCACGGCGGACGCATTGCGCCGCCAGAACTGGTGGAAGTGTACCGTGGCCATGAGCAGAATATCAAGGGCTGGGGTCAGTCTAACAGCCCGCGCCTGATGCGGCATCTGGGGATGATTATGAGCAACATGGGGTATTTGTCAGTGGACCAGGTACCCGAGTATGTAAGATTATGTGAGGAAGGCACGCAGAAGGTCAAGGCCTATATGGACTATCCTGAACCCGGTTTCGGAGAGATTGCCAGCGGTGCACAGTTGTATACCTACCAGTGGGGGCACTATGTCATTGCAGAGTACATTTTTGCCTTTGACCATACCAGTCCCGACCATGTGAAGGGTGTATGGGAGGTTATTCACAATATGGGTGCAGTTCCCTGGCTGATGGGGGGAGGGCTTTGGACCGTGGGCAGGGACCCGCTTACCTGTAATATAACGGGTAACTTTTACGAAGCTGCAAAGAAGCTCAAGCAGGCTGTTGACCCGGCGAATATCATGAATCCTAACATTGGCTTTATTGAAGGTTATTAGGGGACTATGGATACATCAGTCAAAAAGCACGCCTTCCTATGGGTAATCCTGCTTCTGATTCTTGAAGGATGCTTAAGTAAGGGAAATGAAGCGAATCAACTCCCTGGCAATGCCCGAAGTCGCAGGCCCATGGTTACGACTGAACATCTGTTTGCCGTGGAGTCCCAGGGAAGCAGTCATGCCTGGATTGCCGGGTTTGAAGGAATTGTTCTTCACACATCAGACGGGGGAAAAAGCTGGGAAACCCAGAAACCACCGGTTGCAGTAGATCTGTATGACCTATGTTTTGTTGATACGGACAACGGATGGATGGTTGGGCAGCGGGGGACGGTTTTCCATACCAGCAACGGCGGTAAAACGTGGACAAAACAGGAAACAAACACTGATCAGCGGTTGTTTGATGTGCATTTCATAGATATAAAGACCGGCTGGGCTGTCGGTACTATGGGCACCATTCTGCATACCGGCAACGGGGGGGAGACCTGGGTAAAGCAGGGCCGCGGTGAAGACCGGTATTACAATGGGGTCTATTTCTTTGATGCCCAGAAAGGCTGGATCGTTGGCGAATACAGTGTCATCTACCATACGGAAGATGGCGGCATGACCTGGAGTCCGCAAGTATGCAATGAGATTCAGCCCGAAGAGGCTGAAAAGGATTTTCCTCCCCCGCCCCCGAATCTCTACGGGGTATACTTCAAATCACCTCTTGTCGGCTGGGCAACAGGCATGGACGGGATCATTATTAAAACCGAGGACGGCGGCAAGACCTGGAAGCGGCTGACCCCCAAGACCGATTTTACCCTTTACCAGGTTACCGTAGTGGGAGAAAAGGGCTGGGCTATAGGGGCACATGGAAGTTATATGGTTTCTTCTGATGGCGGTAATACGTGGAAGCTTCTTGAGGCTGCGCTGGGAACTAAATTCTGGCTGAGAGACATGGCTTTTAGCAGTGGAAAACACGGCTGGATCGTAGGCGCCCGGGGAACAATACTCTACACTGACAACGCAGGTGCTGAATGGAAAAGAATCTCTGGAATATATTTTAACTGACAGGGGCATGGCGCATGAAGAAGTTTGCTGAAGTGACTGTACGGTTTCGCGCAGTCTTCCTTATACTCACCGCAATTGTTACCGTGCTGTGGGCCACGCAGATACCCAAATTAAACGTTATGACCAGCTTTGGTGATCTTTTGCCGCAAAGCCATCCCTACATTAAGATACACAAGGAGTTTCAGGAGAATTTCGGCGGGGCAAATCAGTTAATCATGCTGCTTCAGGTCAAAAGCGGGGACATTTTTAATCAGGTAACTCTCGGGAAGATAAAATATGTGACCGATGAGCTGCTCACCATTCCGGGCATTGACCGGCACAAGATCCTCTCCATTGCCCACCAGAAATTCAGCACGTTCAAATTCACCTCATGGGGCATCGAGACCAATTATCTCATGTGGCCTGAAATCCCTAAAACAGAACAGGAAATGAAGAAGCTGAAGGATTCGATTTTTTCTAACATGATGTACTACGGAACTTATGTGTCGAATGACTGCAAGAACTCCCTGATCACGGCCGATTTTTACGAGGAAAAACTTGACTATAATCTGATCTACCAGGGCCTCACCAGGATACGCGATACGGTGGAGGATGATCAGCACAGGCTCTGCATTGTGGGTTATCCCATGCACATCGGAATAATCGGGAACATGGTCGATACGATTAATTATATTCTTATCTGCACAGCCCTGGTGATTCCGGTATTGCTGTTTTTTGCCTACAGGTCTCTCTGGCCAACGTTTCTTGTTCCTTCAGCAGGGATTATCTCAGGGATTTGGGGCCTGGGATTTATGGGCCTTATGGGATACAATTTAGATCCGCTTATTTTTGTGATGCCGTTTCTCATCGGGCTCATGGCGTTCCGCCACTCCCACCAGCTGTACAACCGCTTCTACGAAGAATATATAACCCACGGTGACCAGCAGCAGGCTGCAAAGACCATCATTCAAGAGATGTTTCTTCCGGGTCTGACCAGTGTCATAACCGACGCCTTCGGGATTGCCATCGTGGCAATTGTGCCCATACCCATGCTTCGCAACATTTCAATCGCCTGTGCTTTCTGGTCTATAATAACAGTTTTTATCGGCCTTATTCTAACCCCGGTGCTGCTGACCTACTGCCCCATTTCTAAAAAATTTTTAAAGCATATAGAAAAAGAGCGGGAAAAGGATAAAAAGAGGACAGGGCTGGCAAACAGATTTGCCGATTGGCTGGGTCCCTGGCTCTTAGCACGCCGCGGGAGAAATACGGTCATCGTCAGCGTGCTGATCATTCTGGTGTTTTCCTATTACTGGTCAGAGCGCCTCATTGTTGGGGACGCTGAGGTCGGCTCTAATTACCTCTATCCTTCCTCCCGCTACAACCAGGACAGCGAGCGCATAAACAAGACCCACCCATTAATAAATCCGCTGTACATTATTGTTTCAGGTTCACAGAGGTATGCAATAAAAACGGGCAGGGTGATAAAAGATATATATCACTTCAGCCGCTATATGGAGAAGAACTCCGGATCGGCAGGCACACAGAATATTGTACAGCTCCTGCTGGGCATGAATCAGGGCATGCATGCTGATGACCCCAAGTGGTACGGGTTTCCGGACGCCGAGTTCGATATCATCCACCTGTTTCAACAGCTGGCAAGCGGCGGGGATCCCGGATTTGTGGAGCGGTTCATGGATTATCATGACCAGTATACAAATATTGTCGTTCTTTTCAAAGATAAAACCGGCCCCACTATAAAAAAAGCTATTGATACAGCACGAGCTTTTATGAATGAGCATTCAGTGCTCAAAGCAAATGACGCGGTTTCATATAAGCTTGCGGGAGGTGTTATCGGGGTGGAAGCTGCTATAAACGAGGTTGTTGCAGAGAAGCAACTCCAAACTTTGCTCATAGCCCTGCTTGGAGTGTTTTTCTTCTGTACCCTTGAGTTCAAGTCAATTAAAGCTGGGTTGATACTTACCATCCCTCTTCTCATTTCAAACTGGATAGCATTTGCCTACATGGCAATATTCCAGATCGGCCTTTCCATCTCCACGCTGCCGGTATCAGCTGCAGGAATCGGCATGGGGGTTGATTACGGAATATATCTTCTGGCACGGCTTGAAGAGGAAAAGAGGAGGGACCCCTCACGGTCGCTGGCTGAGGCGCTGATTTGCACCATACAGTCGTATGGCAAATCCATAATCTATATTGCCGGCACCCTAGTGCTCGGGCTGCTGATTTGGACTTTATCACCCCTCAAGTTCCAGGCACAGATGGGCATGATGCTGGCGGTGATACTCTTTCTGAACTGTCTTGGAGCGATATTTCTCGTTCCGGTACTGGTATTTTTATTAAAACCAAAGTTTCTTATAAATAAGACTTCAAATTAATAGCCTGAAGGGCTATTTAGCATAGATATTCAGGGGTGTTTCTATAAAACGGTAACGTAAAAAATTTTTCCGTGAGGAGGAGGGGTAGAAATGAAAAAAACATTTTTCAATCTTTTCATGGTAATTGCATTGCTGTTTTTACTGCAGAGCAGTGCATTTCCCTTATCGTTGTACGATGGAAAGCTGGATTTTAAGGGGAGTATTCAGCAGACACTGAATGTAAAAACTCATCAGGATGAACGCAATATACGGTATAACAGCTTCAGGACAACGGTACGAGGTGAAGCTTTATACAAAATAGTGAGCTGCCCTGAGCTTGATATTCAATTTTATTCACTTGCCAATTACTATTATGACTACGTTCTTGATATAGACTCGAATATGAGATACTCGGTCGGAAAAGAAGCTGGCCGCAGTTATTATAATAACGTCCAAAGGCCGAGCGACAGCGAAGAGTATCTCAAGGAGGCTTACTTTGATGTAAAGTATAAAACCTTTCAGCTCCGTTTGGGCAAGCAGCTGGTAAGCTGGGGGGAGACTGCTGAAGCACGTGTGGCAGACGTTATCAACCCTCTTAATTTGAAGTATATAATCGCTTTTCCGGACTGGGAGGACTATAAGATGGGTCTCTGGATGGCACGGATGTTCTGGCGGCCGGAAAACTGGTGGCAGGATATGTCGTTTGAATTTCTTGTAATACCATCTACCTTTATTGGAACGAGAGTCCCGCCCGCAGGGCATGGCGCTTACGTCGGGCAGTCCCCAATGCCACTCCCAATACTGCCGAGCAATTGGTTCCAGCGGGTTCTTGATGCACAGCGAAGGGATGCCCCGAGTTCCAGCTGGAACAACTGTGAAGTTGGGTTGAGAATACGGGGATACTCCACAATAGGTGAAGGTGTGGACTGGTATCTCTCTCATTTTTATACCAGGCTTGACTCCCCGCTCATAAACGGCGCAGAGGGGCAGACTAATTTATTACTCCTCATGCTGCTCGGTGATACTTCCCGTAAAGTATGGACGTACCCGCGCTACAACTCTACTGCCTTTTGTTTTTCCACCACCTCGTCAAAGCTTCGCTCGGCCATCAGGGGTGAATGTGCTTTTAACACAAGCCGGGATTACAATTATGGCACGGCTGCTAACAGTGTCAGTGCTATTAAACAGAGAAGACTTCTTACTACTGCTCTCACGTTTGACAGAAAAACCATGGTCCCCTGGATATCCGATATGAACCGGAATGAGCCGTTCAGTTTGTCCTTTACCTGGTATCAGTACTATATGTTCGATCATGAACATAATAAGGCCACTGGCGAATACATAATCGGTGAAACAGGCAAGGATTCATCACAGACCAAATTTAGCTTTACCGCATCAACCACTTTTTTATTCAGCACACTGACTACCGTGTTTAACATAGCATATGACACAAACGGCAGCCGCACCTTGATGCCTCAGTTAGTCTATATGCCCACTTTCCACTGGCAGTTTGTTCTCTTCTATCAGGATTTAAACAAGCATCTCGACAAATATGGCAGTCAAGTGGGGCTTTCTGTAAAATATGAATTTTGAACAAAAACCCCTATTTCTGCATCGATAGAGCTGTCTGTCATGCAGATAAACAAAAGGAGGTTAAAAACATGGACAACAAAAAAATGTTTTCATTTTTAATCCTGGGAATAACGGCAACGCTATGGGCAGGGCTTTTTATGCCTGCGACCAGCCGGGCTGCAGAAATCCGATATCCGGTATTGTGTTATGAGGCAAAAGAGCTTGAGCAATTAAGAGAATGGGAAAAAACCTGGGTGGGTCAAAAAATTACCCCTGCTAACATTGGTAAGGTTAAGGAACTTCTTCCTGAAAATTTGTATAGTTTATTAACCGACCCTGGAA
>CAYXQK010000201.1:0-5434 GCA_964467445.1 uncultured Syntrophaceae bacterium | reverse complement strand
ATGGCGCTGTTTCCCGACGAGGTTTATGTCTTTACACCCAACGGCGATGTCAAATCCTTCCCCAAGGGGGCCACGCCGATCGATTACGCCTACAGCATTCACACGGACGTGGGCAATCAATGTATCGGGGCCAAAGTCAACCGCAATATCGTCCCCCTGAAGTATCAGCTCCAGAACGGCGATGCTGTTGAAATCCTGACCCAGTCAGGCCACCATCCCAGCAAGGACTGGCTGAAATATGCCGTCACTTCCCGGGCCCGGTCCAAGATTAAGAACTGGATTAAAACAGAAGAACGAACCAAGAGTATCGACTTGGGAAGGGACATGCTCGATAAGGAATTCAAACGACATCACCTGAAGTTTGGTTCCTTTGCCAAATCAAATGAAATCAAAAAGATCCTTGGGGAATACAACCTGAATTCTCTCGAGGAACTCCTGGTCAGTGTGGGTTACGGTAAGCTTTCCCCCAGGCATGTGGTTCGTCTCCTCCTACCGGAGGAGGTCGCCAAAAGCGAGGATGTCCCTGCGGAGAAAACAAAAAAAAAGACGTCCTCCGAATCCACACCCGGGATTTCCCTGACAGGTGTTGAAGATGTTATGGTCCGTTACGCCAAATGCTGCACCCCCATTCCCGGCGATGAAATTATCGGCTTCATTTCCCGTGGCCGCGGCATTACCATCCATACGACCCTTTGCCCCCATATCCACGAGTTCGATTCCGAGCGATTAATCGATGTGCATTGGAACATCAAGGAAAAACAAAACCACCTGGTAGGCATGCGCGTGATCTGCCAGGATAAGAAGGGTCTGCTGGCAGAGCTCAGCGCCGTTATCTCAACGCTGGATATCAATATCAGTCATGCTGAAATCGATACCCGGCAACAGGACATGCAGGCCATCTGTGATTTCAAGCTGGATGTGATGGATCTCAATCAGTTCAATGAAGTGGTCGCGGCCATGAAAAAACTCAAGAGTGTCATCTCGGTGGAGCGGATGGCCGGGGCTTAGTGTTAGTCATTGACAGCATCTCAGGAATTGCGATATGAAGCGCCCTGTTTGAGAAAAGGATATCTCATGATGAACACCCCGATAAAGAGAATTGCATTTTTGACATTCCTGATTTTTTTTCTTATCCCATCGTCGCTGATGATGGCGCAATCAGGTCAGAAAAAACGGTTCGTTATTATTGACGCCGCCCATGGTGGAATCGATGGAGGCGTCAGCGTTACCGATAAGGTCCGCGAAAAAGAAATGACACTGATTTTGTCTCAACTGCTTCAGAAGGAATTAGCAAAGATGCCGGGTATTCAAGTTCAGATGACACGAACATCCGACAAAACACTTTCATCTGCCGATCGCCGCAAAATTGCAGCGGAGGCGCCGGCCGACGCCCTGTTTATCAGTCTTCATCTCAATGCGGGTTTTGGTAAAAATGCGACCGGCTACGAGATTTATTTCCCCGGCTTTAAAACAGCGCCCGAAGATAAAGGGGGTTCGAAAGCCATACTCAAGGACATGGTCATGAATAAAAGCCTCAATGACAGTGTCCGGTTTGCCCAGGTGATCCAGCGGAACATGGAGCATGTTTTTCCCCGGAAGGGAAGAGGGCTGCGGGATGCCCCCATGCCAATCCTGAGTGACTTGACGATGACGGCGGTCGTCCTGGAAATTGGCTTTGCGACCCATGTCGATGACAGAAAAAAAATCATGGATGTAAAGACACAGCAGGCCATTGCGCAGGCTTTGAGTAAAGGCATCAGGGATTTTTTCTAAAGCATTAAGGGAAGGAATTGATTGTGAGAATGGAGGGGCGACCCTGGAATGAAATTCGGGATATCCGGATGACCAGGGACTTTTTAAGATACCCGGAAGGCTCCGTCCTGATCGAAATGGGTCAGACGAAGGTCATCTGCACGGCCACGATGGAAGACAAGGCGCCGGCGTTTCTCAGAAATACCGGACGGGGATGGCTGACCTCCGAATATGCCATGCTTCCGGGTTCCACGCAGAGCCGGACGGATCGCGAATCGGCACGGGGCAGGATCGGAGGAAGAACCCACGAAATTCAGCGTCTGATCGGCCGCTCCCTGCGCGCCGTTACGGATTTGAACTCATTTGGCGAGAGGACCATCTATATTGACTGTGATGTCATTCAAGCCGACGGTGGAACGCGGACGGCCTCCATTACCGGCGGTTTTGTGGCTCTGGTTGATCTGTTCCGGAAACTGCAGAAGAGGGGGCTCGTCGATCGGATTCCCGTCCGCGATTATGTCTCCGCGGTCAGTGTCGGGATTGTCAATGATCAACTCCTACTTGATTTAAACTATGAAGAGGATTCCGGGGCCGAGGTGGATATGAATGTCATTATGACCGGCGGCGGCCTGTTCATCGAAATCCAGGGGACTGCGGAGAAAACGCCATTCAGCCGCGAGCGGCTCAGTGCAATGTCGGCGCTGGCCGAGGAAGGCATTAAAAAACTGATTAAGAAGCAGTTTGAGCTCTTGGGGGAATTAAGCTGACAAATATTGTATTTGCATCAAAAAACAGGGGGAAAATAAAAGAAGCTGAAGCGTTACTTGAAGATATTAGCCTTACCCTCTGTTCTCTGTATGATTACAAAGATATCCCCGACATCCTTGAAGACGGCCAATCCTTTTTCGAAAATGCCCTGAAAAAGGCAAGGATCATTTCCGAATGGACCGGCGAGATGGCCCTTGCCGATGATTCGGGCCTGGAGGTGGATGTCCTGGGGGGAGCACCCGGTATTTATTCGGCCCGGTATGCCGGCGAGGATGCCACGGATGCGGGAAATATCAGGAGGCTGCTGGAAGAGCTGAAGGATATCGCACCGCAAAAGCGGGGAGGCGCCTTTCGGTGTGTCCTGGTTTTATATAAGCCCGGAGGCCGTTTCGAAAGATTTGAAGGCCAATGGCACGGCCAGATCGCTGATAAGCCGGCGGGAACAGGCGGTTTCGGCTACGATCCGGTCTTTTTTTTGCCGGAACTTTCGATGACGGTCGCTCAACTGCCCTCTGGCCTGAAAAATCAGTTAAGTCATCGGGCAAAAGCTTTCCAGGGACTGAAAAATTACTTGCAGAAAGTCATGGTTGCTGAAAGGGCAGAACAGGAAAACGGGGCGTAGCGCAGCCTGGTAGCGCGCTTGCTTTGGGAGCAAGATGTCGGAGGTTCAAATCCTCTCGCCCCGACCATTTATTCTTTCAGTCCTTCAACGGTTTTCGTGGTTATGTTCCCCTGCAACACCCTGTTGGATAACCCCGGGAGGTTTTAATGATAAAAAGTGTCATCATCTCCGCCACCGGTCGTTACCTGCCCGAGAAAATCATCCGCAATCAGGATATGGTCCAGTTTTCCGAAGAGGCCCGCCATTTAATCGGTCAGAAAACGGGGGTGTTTTCCCGGCGGGCAGCCATGGAATCGGAATGTACCTCTGACTTGGCCGTCAGGGCAGCGGTGAATTGCCTGGGGAAAATCGCTTTCTCACCCGAGCGGATCGACGGCATCATTCTTTCTACCTCGTCTCCGGACCGGATGCAACCGGCAACAGCGGCGCGGGTCCAATACATGATCGGGGCGCGGAAATCCTTTGCCTTTGATATCAATTCCGTCTGTTCCGGGAGCGTCTTCGGCATTGCCATGGCCGATGCAATGATTCGTACTGAAAAATATCGGAACATTCTCTTTATTGCTGCCGAAATGTATTCTAAAATATTGAATAAAAACGATTTTTCGACTTATCCCTTTTTCGGGGACGGGGCCGGCGCCATTTTATTTCAGGCGGACAACGCTGCTCACAGGGGCGTATTGCATACCTGTCTGCGGACCGATGGCAGCGGCAGCGATACCATCTGTGTGCCCGGGGGCGGCACCATGATGCCCTATGCAGAAATGAACAGTGAAAAATCCGCTTACTTCCGGATGAAAGGAATCGATGTATTTACCTTCGCTGTTGAAAAGAGCTCTGAAATCATTATGCAATTGACCCGTGACGCGGGTGTTCCCGTTTCAGATATCCAATGCTTTATATGCCATCAGGCCAACACCAACATCATTCAAAGGATTGCCTCAACCATCGGTGTTTCGGCAGAGCTGTTTTATATCAATCTGGATCGCTATGGAAATACGGCAAGTGCATCCGTTCCCATTGCGCTGGATGAAGCCCTGACGGAAGGGGTCATTGCCCGGGGCGATCTTGTTGCAACGGTCGCCTTCGGCGGGGGGCTGTCCTGGGGCGCAAACCTGATCAGAATCTAAAAAAATCCAGGAAGGGATTCTATGGAAAAATTGCTTGATATCATTAAGGAAGCTGTGCTGGAGATTTTCCCGGAGGCAGGGAACGTGGCCATCGAATCCGATACGCGCCTGGGCGACATTCCGGAATGGGATTCCATGAATGCCGTTAATCTGCAGACCTACCTGGAGAAAAGATGCCCGGTCAGCATTCCGCTGGAGCTGTTAATTGAAGACACGACGGTAGGGGAACTGATCCGCTTCCTGGCGCAGAATATTGAAAATACAAGGAAAAAAACGAGAGATGAACATAACCGCTGAAAGATGGCTCGCAAGCGGCGAAGCCATTTTTCAGCGGTCTCACAATCCTCGAGTACTTCTCCGTATTTATGATCAGGCGCATTCGCTGTAACCACATAACCGGCAGACGGCACAGCCCCCTTCGTGCTCTACAATGCCGCCGCAGTCCGGGCAGGCGCCCCTGACAAGAGCGACTTTTTCATGGACGGCGACATAACCATTGGCCGTCATGTGGGACTGGATGGCTTTGGCCACCGCATCGGCGCAGGACAAAACTTTGTTTTCACCAAATCCGGAAGGACTGTGGCAGGAGATGCCCTGAAGCTGCTTGATGACCTGACGCGCCTGAATGCCGCTGCGCCAGGCCAGCGAGACCATACGTCCGATGGCTTCGCTCTGTGAAGCCGCGCACCCGCCCGCCTTTCCCATGGTCGTGAACAGCTCAAAGAGACCGGAGGTGTCCTGGTTGACGGTGATATAAAGCGGTCCGCAGCCGGTCTGCATCTGATAGGTCCAGCCTTTCAAAACCTTGGGCCGCTCGCGCTTTACGACTTTTCGTTCTCCATCGCCGCCCCGTGATGTTGCTTCCTCTGACTTTCCCGTTGAGAGGACCTGCTTGTCCCTCGAACCGTCACGGTATATGGTCACTCCTTTGCAGTCCAGCTGATAGGCCAGTCGGTAAACTTTGGCGACGTCATCGACCGTTGCCCCATTGGAAAAATTAACGGTTTTGCTGACGGCATTGTCGGTATACTTCTGGAAAGCGGCCTGCATGCCGATATGCACCTCCGGTGAAATATCATGGGCGGTAACGAAAAGCTTCCGGATGTCCACGGGGATCTCATCCATATCGCGAAGCGAGCCATGTTCGGCAATACGCTGCATC
>CAYXQK010000200.1:0-2777 GCA_964467445.1 uncultured Syntrophaceae bacterium | reverse complement strand
GGAAAAGATGGAGGAGGACATAAACGAAAAAGGCAAGTAATATAAAAGCCATGGTCATTCGCTTGATCATCAACACCACGAGGTCGCCAAAGCCCGTGGTGAACCGTGCGAACCCCCTGTTGAACCAGGCAAAGAACCTGTTGACGTAGCCCATGATTCCGTGCTGTGACGGTGTGCTGTGCTTTAGCATGAACCCGCACATGGCGGGGCTCAGAGTGAGGGCCACGAATCCGGAAATAGCTACTGAGATGACTATTGTAATGGCAAATTGCTTGTAAAGCTGTCCGGTGGTGCCAGGGAGAAAAGCCGCCGGAATAAAGACAGAGGCCATTACCATCACAACAGCGATAAGTGAACTGCCGATCTGCTCCATGGCTATAATCGTTGCCTCTTTGGCAGATTTATGCTCCTTGGCCATGATACGTTCCACGTTCTCTACTACAACAATGGCATCGTCGACCACCATCCCAATGGCAAGAACGAGGCCGAAGAGTGTCAGGAGATTAATGGAAAAACCGAGGGCCAGCATACCTGCCAGCGTGCCGATTAATGAAACAAAGACAGCTACGATACAAATGATAGTAGACCGGAAGCTCTGGAGGAAAAAATAAACAACCAGTATCACAAGCAATATTGCTTCAAGAAGGGTGTGCATGACCTCATTGATTGAGATACGAACAAAGTCCGTGGTGTCTAAGGCTATGGTGTACTCAATGCCGTCGGGCATTGTTGACTTCAGGTCCTCCATCACCTTGCGGACCTGTTTGGAAACGTCAAGCCCATTCGCACCGGGCTGCTGATAGACAATGATAGGGGTTGCCGCCACACCATTTACCCTGTTGTCATCAATGTATGCTCTGCGGCCTACTTCAGCCCGGGCAACATCCTTGACGCGAACGATGGCGCTGCCGTCCGGGTTTGCCCGCAAAATAATATCCTCGTATTCTGAGGGCTTTACAAAAGGAGCCTGCGTCACGACAGGGAACGTCATTTGCACATCCTTGTCACCTGGCTGCTGGCCCACCTGGCCGGCTCCGAACAGGGCATTCTGCTTGGATACCGCATTCTGGATATCGGTTGTCGTGATTCCCATGGAGGCCATCCGGTCGGGGTTCATCCAGATACGCATGGCCTGATCCGGTACGCCAAAAATCTGGGCCTGGCCAGCGCCATTCACCCGCTTGATCGCATCCAAAACATAGACGTTGGTGTAATTGGTAACATAGTCGGGACTGTACCGGCCATCCTTGTTGTACAATGCAATGATCATCAGGGGGGTGGCAGACTTCTTTTGCACTGAGACTCCGTACTGTTTCACGGCATCGGGGAGCTGTGGTGTGGCGAGGTTGACCCGGTTCTGCACCCAGACCTGTGCCATATCAGGATCCGTATCCAACGTAAAGTAGACGGTTATTGTCATCTGCCCTGTGTTGGAACTGGTCGATGTCATGTAGAGCATGTTGTCGACCCCGTTGATTTGCGCTTCTATGGGTGCCGCCACCGAGTCGCCTACCGTCTTGGAGTCTGCACCGGGGTAAGTAGTTGTTACCTGGACAGTGACAGGTGTAATCGTTGGGTACTGCTCCACGGGTAGGGCCTTCATCGCCACAAGTCCCGCGATCACGATGATAGCGGAGATGACCGTGGCGAAAATGGGTCGATCTATGAAGAACCTGGAGAACGTCATAGTCCGGTCCCTCCCTTATTTGCCGCCCTTGGCGGGTTCTGCTTTTCCGGTGTCTACCTTTGGTGCGGCTGCTGGAATGGATTCCCCAGCGGGGGCCTGTGCCTTAATCTTAACTGGTTCTCCTGGCCGCAAAACGAGACCGCCGTCAACGACTACCTGGTCACCGGCGTGAAGCCCCTGCGAAATGAACCAGTCATTGCCCATCCAGTCGCCAACCACCACGGGTCTGGACTCGGCCTTACCCTCTTTATTCACCACCCAAATAAAGTGCCCCTTCGCCCCCTGTTGCACCGCTCGCTGCGGCACAAGAATCGCGTTGGGTCGGATAAATCCTTTCACCCGTGCGCGAACGTATTGGTTCGGGCGTAGGATTCCGTTAGGGTTCGTGAAACTGGAGCGAAGGAGAAAAGTCCCGGTCTGGGGATTGTAGGAAGGCTCCATGAAGGTTATGCGGCCCTTTTGTGGAAAAATTGAACCATCAACCAAAACAATCTCGACTTCATGATTCTTTTCACGAGGAGGGATGAGCATCTTCTTTTCCACCTCATCGCGGAGCTTTGCCATGTCGTTCTCAGATAGGCTGAAGTTCACCCACATAGGGGAAAGTACAGCAACTGTGGTCAGCTGACTGTTCGGTGCGTTGATGTAGGTACCGTCCTGCTGCATGGCAGCACTTGTTATGCCGGATATCGGTGAAGTGATGGTACAGTAAGACAAGTTGAGTTTTGCATTTTCCAGTTGTGCTTTAGCTTCTTCCACCGCTGCGGCGGCAGATTCGTACCTCCCTGTTGCATCATCGAGATCCTTCTGTGACAAAGCCTTTTTTTCCGCAAGTGGCTTGGTTCGTTCAAGGTTCATGCGGGCCGTTTCAAAAGCAGCCTTCTGTCTCGCAAGGGCTGCTGTGTACCCGTCAACCTGCACCTGAAACGGTTTCTTGTCCATAAGGAAAAGTACTTGACCTTCCTTCACCATTGATCCTTCAGTATAGACCCTCTTGTCCAGAAAGCCGCTGACCCGTGAATAGATATTCACCAGTTGTGAACTCTGGGCTTGAGCCACATATTCAAAGGTAACCGGTGTGTCACGAGGC
>CAYXQK010000199.1:0-4364 GCA_964467445.1 uncultured Syntrophaceae bacterium | reverse complement strand
CTCATGGGCCTGCTGAAAGGTCACAATAAACAACTGAACGTCCTGGTGGCCACCTCGGGAGACACGGGAAGCGCCGTGGGCGATGCCTACAGAGGGGTCGCGGGAATTAATGTCTATATCCTCTATCCCCGGGAAGAGGTCAGCGGACGGCAAAAAAAGCAGCTCGATACCATCGGCGAAAACGTCCAGGCGATTTCCGTAGCCGGAAAATTCGACGACTGCCAGAATCTGGTCAAGCAGGCCTTTGCCGACCGGTCGCTGCACAGACTCAATCTGACCTCGGCCAATTCCATCAATTTCGGCCGGATTCTGCCCCAGATCATTTATTATGTCTATGCCTACGCCCGGCTCGCGGCGCCCGGAGAAGAGATCGTCTTTTCCATTCCCTCGGGAAATTTCGGCAATGCCCTGGGCTGCGAATACGCCCGGCGCATGGGCCTTCCGGTCAAAAAACTGGTCATGCCGGTGAACGAGAATGACGAGTTCCCCTGTTTTCTGGAAACAGGCCGCTACCAAAAGATTTCCCCTTCACGCGCCTGTCTTTCCAATGCCATGAATGTCGGACATCCCAGCAATCTGGCCCGCTTCTTTGATCTTTACGGCGGGACAGTGGACCGCAATGGCAGGGTGCATACCTACCCCGACCGGACGGCCATGCGGAAAAATATTTTTTCCGTGAGTGTTTCCGATGGGGAAACCCGTGAAACCATCAAACGGGTCTATGAACGTTACGGCTGCGTCCTGGAGCCACATGGCGCCGTCGGCTGGCGGGGTCTGGAGTCCTATCTCGAAGCAACGGGAGACAGCGCCCTGTGTGTGTCTCTGGAGACGGCCCATCCGGCCAAATTCCCCGAAGCCGTCGAAGGTGCAATCGGCTTTGAGCCGGAACTGCCGCAGAGCATGAAGGACCTGGAGAAAAAAACCGGCGAGCCGATCCAGATGGACAATGACTACGAGGTATTCAGGACTTACCTGTCAGGACTCATGTAAATTCCGTTTTAACAGGAGGCATGGAGGAATTGGGGACGGGTTCACATTTTAAATAAAATGTGAACCCGTCCCCAATTCCCAATCCACCATCCATTTTGACAGGAGGCAGGCCATGCAGAATTTTATCTTCGAAAACCCCACAAAAATCATCTTCGGACAGGGACAGATCAGCCGGGCGGGCAAGGAAGTCGCCCGTTTCGGCCGGACGGTTTTGCTTGTCTATGGGCTCGAGAGCATTAAGAAAAACGGCATCTACGACCAGGTTACGGCCTCCCTGCGGGAGGCGGGTTTGAATATTGTCGAATTTCCGGGGGTCAAATCGAATCCCGTGCTTTCTCACACGCTCAAGGGAATCGCCCTGGCGCGCGAGAAGCAGGCGGAGGTCTGCCTGGCCGTCGGCGGGGGCAGTGTGATCGATACGGCAAAAACCATTGCCGCCGGTGTCAAGGCCGATCATGACGTCTGGGATTTCTTCATCTATAAAAAGCCCATCCTCAGCGCCCTGCCCGTGTTGACGGTGCTGACGCTTGCCGCCAGCGCCTCCGAAATGAACGCGGCCGCCGTGATGATGCGGGAGGAAGGCCTGCAGAAATTCAGTTTTCGCTCGCCCCATATCCAGCCGCGCGTGTCCATACTCGATCCCACGGCGCTCTTTACGCTTTCCCCGGCCTACAGCGCCTACAGCGCCGTCGACGCCATTGCCCACATGCTGGAGTCCTATTTCAACAATACGGAACCCGACAGCCCCTTCCAGGACCGGCTCGTGGAAGGCATCATGCGAACCATCATGGAAAGCACCGAAATCATCTTGAAAAAACCGGATGACTACCCCGCGCGGGCCAACATGATGTGGGCGACCACCTGGGCCTTCAACGGTTTGACGTCAGCGGGCATGGGCATGATCAGCCTTCCCGCCCATATGATCGAGCACTCGCTCAGCGCCATCTACGACATCGCCCACGGCGCCGGCCTCTCTATTGTCCTGCCCGGCTGGATGCACTACACCCTGGACCGGAATTTACGCAAGCTCTCAAGGCTGGCCCGCGAGATTTTCCAGATTTCCGAAACGGACGACCGCTTTGCGGCCATCGCCGGAATCGAGCGGCTCAAGGCCTGGTTTGCCGCCATCGGCAGTCCCACGTCCCTGAAGGATGCCGGTATTCCCGAGGAAGATATCGATAAAATTGCGGAAAATGCTGCGGCGCTGGCGCAGGTCTGGCAGTTGAAGGCTTATAACAGCGAAATCATTGCCGAGATTCTGCGGCAGTGCCGGTAAGTGATGAAGGAGAATGACCATGAGAGCAGCGGTAATCGGCATCGGCGGTATCGGCGGATATTATGGCGGGAAACTGGCGGCAAAATATGCAGGCGCCGGGGAACACCAGATCATCTTTATCGCCCGGGGAGAGCATCTCAAGGAGATCCAGCGGCAGGGGCTCCGGCTCATGACGGTAGAGGGCGACCTAACGGTTATCCCTGCACTGGCCACCGACAATCCGCGCGACACCGGGTTATTCGACCTGGTGCTTGTCTGCGTCAAGAGTTACGGCCTGGAAGAAGCGGCCCGCCAGATAAAAGACAATATTCACGAGGGGACCGTAATCATTCCGCTGCTCAACGGCGTGAACATGGCCGAGCGGCTGAAGGCGATCCTGCCCAAAGGCCGGATCCTCGGCGGCTGCGTCTATATCAGCGCGCGTATTGAGAGTCCCGGCGTCGTCCGCCAGGTCGGCGGTTCCTGTCAGTTGATCTTCGGCCCGGAACGGGGTACAGATGCGACTCCGTTTCGTCCCATCGAGGATTTTCTGAAAAACGCAGGCATCAAGGCGGAGCTGGTCGGCGATATCGCCGTTCCCCTGTGGACCAAATATATCTTCATCGACCCGCTGGCCGGACTCACCTCCCTGCTCGGCAAACCCTTCGGCGCCATTCTGGACAACCCGATCGACCGCAGCATGCTGGAAGGGCTCATGCAGGAAGTGGAGCTTGTGGCGCGGGCACAGGGCGTTCTGTTCCCGGACGATATTGTTCAAGTCACAATCGCCAAAGCCGCTGCGTTTCCGGCGACAACCAAAACCTCCATGCTTCTGGATTTCGAAAAAGGCAATCCGGCTGAACTGGATATTTTTATGGGTTACATGGTCGCCGCCGCAAGGAAACTGGGCGTCCCGGCGCCCCTGCACGAAAAAGTGCACCGCGAGCTCTTAAAGAAGGCCGGATGAAGGAAGAGATTATCAGGCGCTTCGGCGTCTTTTCAAGCGGCGGATCATATTTCGGAAACAACGTTCAGCAGGCATTCCATCCCGGAAGAACTCTCAACGATCGCTTTTGATCTGTTTATCGAAACAATCCCCAATTAGAAATTCGATGAAAGCGTAAACCGAATGGAACAATTTAGAAACAAACCAATGTACACGTACCTCATGGTACTGGTGATATGCGCAAGCGCCGGATTGCAGGGATGGATGGCTTTATTTACAAATTTTGCCAAAGAAGTCGTGGGCGTAAACGGTTTTCAGATCGGCGTGGCGCAGGCTGTCCGAGAAATTCCGGGCTTCCTTACCTTTTTGGTCATGTACGTGTTGTTGATTATGAGGGAGCACCGATTATCGGCTTGGTCAGTGGTCCTGCTTGGGATCGGAATCGGGGCAACCGGTTTTTTTACAAGCTTCCCGGGCCTGCTGATGACAACGGTTATCATGTCGATCGGTTTTCACTATTTCGAAACCACCAATAAATCTCTTACGGTACAGTATTTCGACAAGCAAGATGCTCCCATTGTATTCGCGCGATTGCGTGGATACGGGGCTCTGGCAAACATTACGGTAGGATCTATTGTCTGGGCGCTTTCTTTTGTTTTGCCCTATCGCTTCAACTTTCTGCTTTTGGGTATCTTTATTTCATGTGCGGGAATCTACATGCTTTCGAAAGATCCGGCTGCCGAGCCGGGACTTCACCATCAGAATAAACTCGTCCTGCGCCGGAAATACTGGCTTTACTACACATTAAACTTTTTGAGCGGCGCCCGCAGGCAGATATTCATTGTGTTTGCTATCTTTCTTCTGGTCGAAAAATATAGACTGAGCGTCAATACCATTGCCGGCATTTTTGTCCTGAATTATGCCCTTACCTACCTGACCAACCGATATATCTCAAGGGCGATCAACGTATATGGCGAACGTGTCGTCCTTTCGCTCGAAAGCGCCAGCCTCTTTGTTTTGTTTCTGGGATACGCCTTTATCGAAAACGTTTGGGTGGCAGTCATCCTGTATGTGCTTGACAGCATCTTCTTCAACTTTTCCATCGGGTTGAATACCTATCTTCAGAAAACGGCCGATCCCGGAGATTTGTCACAGAGCACCGCCGTCGGCTTC
>CAYXQK010000198.1:0-3182 GCA_964467445.1 uncultured Syntrophaceae bacterium | reverse complement strand
CACAAGAATAATGGAGCATGGCGGAGTTCGATGGCATACAGCAGGGTCTTGTAGAGACCGAAAAAGACGGGGATCTGAACCACCATGGGAAGACATCCCCCCAGAGGATTCACCTTGTGGGCCTTGTACAGGGCCATGGTCTCCTGGCCCGCTTTCTGCTTGTCGTCCTTGTACTTTTCACGAATGGCCGTCATCTGGGGTTGCAGTTTCTGCATTTCCTTCATGGATTTGTAGCTCTTGTTTCCCAGGGGCCAGAAGGCAATTTTGATCAGGATGGTCAGGAGGATGATCGTGATGCCGTAATTATTTACGAAGTTGTTGATATACTTGAGGATAAAAAGCATCGGTATGGCCAGCCACTTCATCCAGGAGCCAAAGTCGATGGCGTCTTCCAGGCCGACGCCCAGGGACTTGAGGATGCTGTGATCCTTCGGCCCCAGGAAAATCGTGTAACTGAACGACCCGGCCTGCCCGGCGGGGATCAGATGTTTCGGGCCCTTCAGGCTCGTGGAAACCATATTCCGGCTGTCCTGAGACATAACAATGCTGGTCAGCGACGGATTCTGGGGGATCATCGCGGCGATGAAGTACTTGGTTTCAAATCCTCCCCACGACACATCCGGCCCCAAGATTTTTTCCTTGGTGATGTTCTTGACATCTTCGCGCTCGACGCTTTTTGCGACAAAGATCACGGGGCCTTCGTGGGTGTAAGTATCTGTCTTGGCCTTGGGATCCACATACTCGTGCCAGCTCAACAGGGCGCTCTGGTTGATGGGGGCGCCGGAGAGATTGTAAACCCGGACCTCCAGTTCCAGGTTATACCCGGAGGGATTAAACGTATAAATTTTTTCCACTTTTATCTGATCTGGATAGGTCTGGGAAAGCGTCAAACGGTTCCGCTCGGGTGCCTTGCTCAGGTCCAGGGCCGTGGTGTCCGCTTCATACATCCCATCGGCGGGGACGGCGATGTCGGATTCGGAAAAGGTCATGCCGAGTGGTCCGGGCATGCCCTCTTTGATCTGGACCAGTTCGATCAATTCCGCATCTTTGGCCAGTGTTTTGCGGTAGTCCTTTAATTTGAACGATTTAAGGGCCCCGCCTTTCGTCGTGAAAACGGCCCTGTAGAGCTTGGCATCGACGGTGATCTCTTTTTCCGGGATGACTACCCGCACAACGGCCGGTTTGGCTTTGGCCGGGGCTTTCCGTTCCGGCGCGGGCGCCGTGGAGTGCTTGGCAGCCGGCGCGGGCGCCATAACCTGCTTGGCATCCGGCGCTGCGGTGGTTTCCTTGATTGTCGTGTCCGGCTGTTTGGGCGGTGGCGGCGGTGGTGCAAAATACGTCTGGTAGATAATAACCACAAAAATCGACAGAACAACGGCAGTAAGGGTCTTCTTGTCCATTTAGACCTCCGAAGGTATTGATTTAATTCAGCTCACCGGGTCATAACCACCGGGATTCAGGGGATGGCAGCGGAGCAGGCGCATGCCCGCCATGAACGGTCCCCGCAAAGGGCCGTGGCGCCTGATGGCCATGATCGCATAGTCGGAACAGGTGGGGAAAAAACGGCAGCATGGACCGAAAAGGGGGGATAAACCGATCTGGTAAAGCCTGATCAAACCGATAAAACCTTTTTCCAGAATATGTTTGCACAGGTCTTTAAGCATGGGGTATTTTTTTCAGAAGACTTTCCAGTTCCAGGCAGAGATCCCGGTAATTCAGGGGGGGCAAGGCCCCTTTGGCCCCCTTGGCCCACCTGGCCATGATGACAACGTCCTGCGCGGGGGGAAACTGCTCCTTATGCAACCTGAAAAACTCTCGTAACAGCCTTTTGATTCTGTTTCTTTTTACGGCGTTTCCAACCTTTTTACTGACCGTGATGCCTAATCTTCCTGTCCCTGAAGGATTCGAGTGCGCGATGAGGTTGAAATGACTTGAATAGCCGCGCGCCCCCTGCTGATAGACGGCCAGATAATCCCTTTTTTTCCGAATCCGCTCATGTTTGCCAAATGTTCGTCTGTCCATGCGCCACTAAACAAAAGCAAAAAGCCGGCGGACAGAACCATGTCTCCGGGGCCTTTTGCCCTGTTCTTAAACGGTGAGACTTTTTCGTCCTTTGGCCCGCCGGCGGCTCAGGACACGCCTGCCGCCCTTGGTGGCCATACGCACAAGAAAACCGTGGGTTCTCTTCCTCTTGGTGTTGCTGAATGCGGTCAAGTTCTTTTTCATCGATTCATCCCCGTTACAATGTAATGAGCTGACCTCTAAACCATAGTCATATTGTTTTGTCAAGGTTAAATTAGGTTAAACAGAACGGCCTGAATGTCTCACTGCGCGTGCGAACCCATGTGATTTTTCTGTTGCAGGGAGGGAAAGATTCGGGTTAGTCTCATCCCATGAATCAATTTAAAATGGTTACGGAATTTATCCCCCGAGGAGATCAGCCCCGGGCCATTGAACAGATCGTCGCGGGCCTGGGCCGGGGCGAAGACCATCAGGTCCTGCTGGGGGTGACCGGATCCGGCAAGACCTTCACCATTGCCAATGTGATTCAGGCCGTCCAGCGTCCCACGCTTGTCATGGCCCATAACAAGACCCTGGCGGCCCAGCTTTACGGCGAATTCAAGACCCTTTTTCCGGAAAATGCCGTGGAATATTTTGTGAGCTACTACGACTATTATCAGCCGGAGGCCTATATCCCCAGCACGGACACCTATATTGAAAAGGATTTCGCCATCAATGACGAGATCGACAAGCTCCGCCATGCGGCGACGCACTCGCTGCTGGAGCGACCGGATGTCATCATTGTGGCCAGCGTGTCCTGCATCTATGGTCTCGGCTCGCCCGAGGCCTACCAAGGCATGCTGCTTGTGCTCCAGCAAGGCATGGACATTCCGCGCGACGAGATGCTGCGGCGGCTTGTGGAGATTCAGTATGAGCGCAACGACATTGATTTTCACCGGGGGACATTTCGGGTCCGGGGGGATGTGGTGGAAATTTTTCCCCCGTATGAGGAGGAACGGGCCGTTCGGGTTGAATTCTTCGGCGATCAGATCGAATCGATCACCGCGGTGGACCCCCTGCGGGGCAGGAAACTCCAGGCCCTGCAAAGGGTCGCCATTTATCCCGGCAGCCACTATGTGACCACCCGGGATAATCTGAAGCGGGCCATTGCCGATATCCGG
>CAYXQK010000197.1:0-7141 GCA_964467445.1 uncultured Syntrophaceae bacterium | reverse complement strand
CTCTGATGAATCACTTCAGGGTGATCTTGTATTCATTAATAAAAACTGGGATATTCACAATAACAAATATTTCATCGGTTCCCATCATCCCTATATTGGGAAGTTCCTTGTCAAAGGAAGGGAAATGGTGCATGGTGAAGTCCGGCGCTATGTCGATCCGATAATTTCCCGACAAGTAGAATTTAACGCAAGCACGACGAGAATTCTGAATGAAACGGCAGGGATTCTTCACGAATATCAAAAGGTGTTCAAAAATCATACACCAGAACAGTATTTTATTCAACTTGAAAATAAATTACAGCAAGAATCTGAAAGAATAAAACATGAACTCAACGCCAGGATCGAAGCGAAGGGACAGCAAGAATTTGAAAGAATAGAACAGGAACTCAACGCCAGGATCGAAGCTACGGAACTTGAGAGACAAGCAATCCTTGCAAAGGAACGGAAGGACTTTGAGGAGTCAATATTAGCACAGGTTAATAGTCTCAGAAAATCTTTTAATGAAGATCTTGAAGAGTTGAGTGCTGAGCGGAAGGAAATCCTACAGCATCTTGTCATGAGCCTGTATGAAGAAAGTGGAAAAGTTGCTCAGGATAAATTCAAGGAGAGCGATGACAATATCAATAAATTTTTCAGCCGGATCAATTTCAATATTCAAAATAAAATCGGACTGGCAAATATCTTAACGGATTCAATTTTATCAGTAACAAGGCTTCCAGATCAAAGTATAAACCCAAGTAACGAAAATCATTTCGATTATAATTTTTTTAATGAAGAAATCAACAAAGCTTGGATAAAAGAGAGTGGATCTTCAATAAATAAACCAAGTATTTTTGATGATGCATTAAACGTATTTGAAAATTCTAAAAATGTGCTTGATATTGGTTGCGGGCAAGGTTATTTTTTACAAAGGTTAAAAGAAAATAATATCGGGGGTTATGGCATTGATGTGAATCCGGATATTGTTCAATATTGTCAACAACAGGGATTAAATGTTCAATTGGCTGATGCAATCACCCATCTGTCTTCTTTACAGGACAAATCTCTCGATGGCATATTTATTAGCCAATTGGTTGAGCATTTATCACCAGATTCTTTATATTTCCTGGTAAAATGTTGTTATGAAAAGCTTCAGTATGGTTCATATATCGTTCTGTCGACGCCTAATATTTTAAGCGTTCAGGTTTCGAGCAGCCTGTTTTATCTGGATTTATCCCATAAAACACATATTCATCCGGAAGTTTTAAAATTATTATTTCGTATTGTCGGATTCCGAAAAATTCAGGAACGGCATTACCAGCCAGTTCCGGAAGATCATAAATTAAAATTTATTAATGATAAATTAATCAATGATGATAACCGGGAAGTATGCAAAATAACGAATAACAATATTGAATTTTTAAATAAATTCCTTTTTGGGCCTCGTGATTTCGTTCTTATTGCAAAAAAATGAGGTTATATGGAAGTCCATCAGATTTTACCGGCACTAAGTTATGGGGACGCTGTGAGTAATGATGCTATTAATATTCGCAAGGTTTTAGTGAAAAATGGTATAAAATCAGAAATTTACGCAAAATTCATTCATCCAGATGTTTCACAATATGCCAAACCGTTGAAATATTACAAGAAAGATTTTCGAAATATTGTATTATATCATTTTTCACTCGCCGGGGATGATGTAACAGAATTTATTAAAAATTTACCTGAAAAAAAGGGGCTGATCTATCATAATATCACACCTCCCAGATTCTTTGAAAATTATGATCCTACATTATGGGAGCTTTGCAGAAATGGTTTATTGGAATTAAAAACGATTGCTCCCTATATTCTGATCGGAATCGGGGATTCAGAATACAATCGGATAGATTTGGAAAATTCAGGTTTTACAAAAACCGGGGTTTTGCCAATTTTAATTAATTTTGATAATTTTGATCAGAAAAGACTCTGTAATAATCAATTGAGAAACGATACAATTAATATCCTCTTTGTAGGACGTATCGCCCCCAATAAAAAATTTGAAGATCTCATAAAAATTTTTTATTACTTTAATAAAACAATAAATCAAAAATCCCATCTGATTTTGGTCGGAGACAAACAAGTACCTCAATATTATGCAGATCTGCAGAAGTTGGTATTAAAATTAAATCTGACAGACAATGTTTTTTTTGTGGGTTCTGTGAAAGATGATGAACTCTCCAGTTATTATAAAAATGCGGATATTTTTTTATGCATGAGCGAACATGAAGGATTTTGTGTTCCTTTGTTGGAGGCTATGTACCATGATATACCCATAGTTGCGTATAATGCAACAGCAGTCCCCTATACCTTAGGAAATTCCGGAGTTTTAATTAATAAAAAGGACTACATTCAGATTGCTGAATTGATGAATATAATTATTGGAGATAAAAAATTACGTGAGCGAATCGTTACAAAACAAAAGGAACGACTGTCTGATTTTGCAATCGAAAAAAGTGCTGAAAAATTAATTGGTCTGATACATGATTTATCGACGTTATAATAACTGTCTGAGGATTTAATGACACAAATACTTGTTTCGGTCGTGATATGTACATATAACAGGGAAAAATATCTTGCACGGTGTCTTGAATCCATTAAGAAACAGACCCATACGAATTATGAAATTATTGTGGTAAATGGACCATCGACCGATGAAACAGATGCTCTTTTATCCATGTACCCGGATATAAAAAAAATTCCCCAGAAATCATTAAATGGTCTCTCCTTTGCAAGAAACCTTGGTATACGTGCAGCCCGTGGGGAAATAATTGCATTCATTGATGATGACGCAATAGCTGATCGCTTCTGGTTAGAATACCTGGTCGAGGGATTTAAAGATCCTTCTGTGGGAGGTGTTGGGGGACCGGTCTTTGATATTACCGGACACTGGCATCAGTTTAAATGTGGTTATATTTCAAAAGCAGGAATTCCCACGTTTTTAAATGAAAAAGATCCTGAGTATAATAATCCCGACGGACCGTATTTCAATTATATTATGGGCACAAATTCCTCTTTCAGGAAAAATATTTTATTTGAAATCGGGCTGTTTGATGAAAATTACCGATATTATCTGGATGAAACGGATGTATGTGTAAATATCATAAAAAAAGGATATAAAATTAAACACATAGATTCGGCAGTCGTATTACACGAAATGGCCGAAAGCCATAACCGAACCTCCCCTTACGATATTAATTACACTGAAATTCTTAAAAATACGATATATTTTATTTTAAAAAATTTTGGAAGTGAAAAAAAATCCCATACCCTTTTTCCGGTTTCTGCTGTGTGGTATTGGATAAAAATTGATATGATTCATTTCCGGTATCATCGGATAACATTTAAGCAATTTGTAACGATCCTGATAAACATTTTGATTGGATTGGTACGGGGATACCGTTTGGGCCTGCGAACCAATGCAATCTTCCGGCAAAGGAGTCAATTATGAGGAAAGAACTATTAAATTATGTTCATTGCCCCATTTGTGCAGGTTCACTCAGTCTTATTATAATACATGAAACTGAAATAGAAATTGAAAAAGGCATCATAATCTGCGATAAGTGTGGATACACCACCGAGTTTTCCGATGGGATTGTTAATTTGATCTATAATATTGATTCGGATACGATAAAAGAACTTTATTTACATGTCCAAGATGGAAAAGAGATGTTTGAAGCGGAACTAAATAAATTTTCACGGCCTATTCTGGAAAAACGATGGGCGTATATGGAACAGGAGTCATCGAAGGAATACGGGGAGAAAGTAAAGACGATTTTTTGGAATGCCATGAAGTCAGTGAAAATTGAGGAAAGTGATGTTGTATTGGATCTGGGTATCGGAACAGGATGGTCTTCAGCACAACTCGCTAAGATGAGTAAATACTGTATCGGGGTTGACCTGTGCAAACCGATAAAACTGGAATTATCAAAAGTATTTTTTACCAATGAAAATGTTTTTTTTGAACGATGTATGGCCCATATGATGAAGCTGCCAATTAAGGACAATTGTATCGATAAAGTCGTTTGCATGGCAGCATTGCACCATGCATCAGATCTGTCTCTTGCTTTAAATGAGATCTACCGTGTTCTTCGGGATAAGGGGGAGTTAATCCTTATCGGGGAACCTGTAGTGCCCAGGGAATATCTTGAACAGGATGAAGAATATATCCGGGAAAAGAAGAAGGGTTTCAATGAGCATCAGTATACCGCTCAAGAATGGTTCGGGTTCATCGAAGATGCAGGTTTCTGTGCGAAAGATGGAACCAACCAATATGATGACCTGAATAAATATTATCTTGTCGATAAAAATTCCCTTCAGACACCCTTACCGGTATTTGTGAAAAAGAATGCTCCGAATAGTATTCCGTTGAAGATTGCACTTGTCAGCCAGGAATTTTCTTTAAATTGCCCGGGGGGTATTTGCAGATATACCTATGATCTGGCACACGGTCTTGCAACAAAGGGACATCAGGTACATGTGATTTCCAAATCCGAACAAAAAAATGAATATGCATATAAAGAAGGGGAAGTAATCGTCCATAAAATTATATCAACCCCCCTGAATATTGCCGGATTCCCGCTCTCTCTGGATATTTCTGATAAAAATATTACTCATAGTTACGCGGTCTGTCAAAAAATTTTGGAATTAATAAAAAAAGAGGGAATAGATATAGTGGAGGCCCCGCTTTGGGATGCTGAGGGCTTTGTGTTTTCTTTAATAAAGCCAATTCCTTTGGTTGTCAGAATTGAGACCCCGCTGTTTAAAGTAGTTGAAATCCAGGGATGGGAAGTAACCCAGGATATCAGGCTTGCAAACTGGATAGAGGGTGAAGCTGTAAGAAATGCAGATGCCGTTATAGCCATAAGCAGTGCAATTGAAAATCTTATAAGCGATCATCATTCCTTGTCCAAAGAGAGAATGACGGTTTCTCCACTGGGAGTACGGATTCCTGAGATTGGGTTGTTGCTTCCAGCTCAAGATAAAAGTACCATAGAAATTCTCTTTGTGGGAAGACTTGAAAAAAGAAAGGGAATTGAGACCCTGTTTAAGGCGATCCCTCAGGTTATTGAGAAAATCCCTTCCGCGATATTTACTATTATTGGTAAAGATTCGAATTTATCACCGGAAAACGGCTCATATAAAAAATATCTGCTGGATCATCTGGAAAGGAGATATCATAGTCAAATCAATTTTGTCGGGTTTGCTTCAGATTCGGATTTACATAAATACTACAAACGATGTGATGTTTTTGTTGCCCCTTCTCTGTATGAATCATTCGGCCTGATCTATCTGGAGGCGATGGCATGGGGGAAACCGGTTATTGGTTGTAATATCGGGGGCATTCCTGAGATAATTCACGACGGCGAAAACGGATTTTTAATTCCTCCGAATGACCATGAAGCATTAGCACAAAGGATAATTGATTTGCAGAATCATTCACTAAGAGTGAAGATGGGGCAAACCGGCAGAAAGCTGGTAGAAGAAAAATTCTCTATGTCCCGCTGTATTGACGAAACCCTGAAAATCTATTATAAAGTATGTTCCAATCATCAAGCTGGCTGAGGTGAAATTATGTTCGACAATTTTATCCTCAGGAAAAAAAGGGAGCGGGAAGGGGTTTCCGGTAATACCGTCACTACTCCAAAAAATATCCATGAATTACTCTCTCAACATCGTTGGGAGGAAATCTTTTCCGACAGTTCACAAATTCCCCTTTCCGATCCGGCTCTGTCATGGCTCGAACCGCCTTCAGAGGATTTTATGCGTTATGTCCTGGAAAGAACACCGCTGGGATTTGATGGGGTTCCACCCGATGAGACACTGTATAAGAGGCAACCCACGTTTATGCTGGCCCAGATCCACCGACTCTGGGTCACCATGAAGATCATACGGCAGTTCACTGAGAACCGGGCAGATTTTTCACTGCTTGACGTTGGTGCGTTTCCCTTCTCACTCGATATTATTCTGCGGGAATACGTAAAATTTTCAGGAGATATTACGGTTACCACGAACTGGAATCTGGAAGAACCCTGGATCATTGCCCTGAAACAAAGGAGCATTACCGTAAAATACACAAACCTGGATCCCTTTGTGGGATCAGGTATTGATCTACCCGAACTGAAAAATTATCTTGACATCCCGGACAACTCCGTTGATCTCGTTGTATGCACTCATGTTATTGAACATTTGTATCACCCTTATTGCATGATCAAAGACATTTTCAGGGTATTGAAACCGGGAGGGAAAATTGTCATTACCACAGACAATGCATTCATGCTGTCTGCTTTTTTCAACGTATGCAATTTGAATGATTATCTCCATGAACCCGTAGAAGGCACTGCGGCAATGTCCTTCCACCAGTGGCGGGGGCACAACAGGTTTTATTCCTGTCAGGATATCAAAACACTTCTTGAAAGTGCTGGTTTCCGATTTTCACAGGTGCACTATTACGAACTGCTTTATAATTCTTTTAATAACGAGTTTTTTAAACACCCTGTTCGGTCCCTGCCAAAATGGAAGGCAGAAATCCTAAAAATGATACCAGCGTATCGCAATGAAATTGTTGTGATTGGAGAGAAGGTAACTACTGGATAAGAACAAAATTTTGCCTTGAAGGGCTACCGCTTGTTATTGGTGAAGACAGGAATATTTTTTAGTACCTTTTCCTGAATTTTTTTTAAATATTACCGTGTTGAGAGTGTGTGTTTTCCCGTCCATTCCACCCAAAATCATCCCTCACGGAAATTGTGTTTTCGCCAATTCGCAATTGATCTACCCTCTACAACTCAAAAGCCTGCAGGCTATATTGATAATTGTTCACATTTTTCTTTCACTACTGGCTTTTCTTTGCCTGGAAACTCAGCGGCTCCATACCGGTATCAGCTGGTACGAGTCGAAACGCTCGATTCACAGAACGGCAACCTCCCTCTTTATCTCGCAACCGACGTTCTAATCTGATTCCTTTTTTGCTGGAATTATTACGGGAGTTTCTCGCTTCAGACTAATTCAACCGCGTAAGTCCTATAATAACCAAATATTAAAATAATTAATTACGGATGTCTAATTATGGGATCAAATTTTAAATGCCCTCAGTGTGGCGCATCCTTGAGGAAAACTCCAACGG
>CAYXQK010000196.1:0-2797 GCA_964467445.1 uncultured Syntrophaceae bacterium | reverse complement strand
GGCATTCCGGCGGATATAGTCATTGGCGATGGTTTCGATCGCATCCATTTCGGACGCTTCGATGCGAGAGAAATGGGTAAAGTCAAAACGAAGCCGTTCGGGATTGACAAAAGAACCGGATTGCTTGACATGATCCCCGAGAGTTTTGCGCAATGCCGCGTTGAGGATATGGGTCCCGGAGTGGTGGGCCTCGGTCGCCTGACGGACATCGCGGTCAACCTTCAGCTCTACCGGATCGCCGACCTTGAGGGCGCCCTGCTTCAATTTGCCGATATGGGTGATCAGGTTGTCCAGGGGCCACTGTGTCTCCCAGACTTCGAAACGGAATCCGTCCCCTTCAATCACGCCCGTATCGCCCACCTGTCCGCCTTTTTCCCCGTAGAAGGGCGTTTGTTCCGCGAAGATTTCTGCATTCTCGCCTTCCTGAAGGCCCTCCACCTCGACGTCCTTCTTGAGAATCGCCGTAATCCGGGACGCCGATTCCGTCACGCCGCGATATCCGACAAATTCCGTGGAAATCCCCCTGGTCGCCAGTTTCAAATAACTGTCGGCGACGGCCTGCTCGCCGCTTCCCTTCCAGGATTCTCGGGCCCGTTCGCGCTGGGTTTCCATTGCTTTTTCAAAGCCGTCCTGATCCAGCGTCAGTTTGTCTTTCTTAACGATGTCCGCCGTCAAATCCACCGGAAAGCCGAAGGTGTCGTACAGTTTGAAAACGACCTCGCCTGGAAGGACCGTCCGGCCTGTTTTTTTCAGGACGGATACTTCTTCACTCAGGATTTTCAGGCCTGAATCAAGGGTTTCGATGAATCTCTGCTCCTCGTTGACGACGACCTTCCGGATATAGGATTCCTTGTCGATCAGGTCCGGGTAAGCGCCTTTCATTGTTTCAACGACCACGGACACAACTTCATTCAGGAAAGGCTTGTCAAGTCCCAGCAGCTTGCCGTGACGGGCCGCCCGGCGCAGGATCCTTCTTACAACGTAACCGCGCCCCTCGTTGCTGGGCAAGCAGCCGTCCCCGATCAGAAAGGTCACGGCCCGGCTGTGGTCGGCAATAACCCGGATGGAGACATCGCTGTCCGGATTGGCCCCATAGGTTTTCCCGCTGATTTTTTCCATGAACCGGATGATCGGCATGAACAGATCGCTGTCGTAGTTGCTGCGGACCCCCTGGATGACGGCCGTCAGTCTTTCGAGGCCCATGCCTGTGTCGATGTTGGGTTTCGGGAGCGGGTTGAAGTTGCCGTCTTTATCACGGTCGAACTGCGTGAACACATGATTCCAGAGTTCGAGGTGACGGTCGCAATCGCACTGGACGCTGCATTCGGGCCGCCCGCAACCGACGTCGGGCCCCTGGTCGTAGAGAATCTCCGAGCAGGGGCCGCAGGGGCCGGTTTCGCCCATCATCCAGAAATTGCTGTCCATGCCCATGCGCACGATGCGCTCCGCCGGGACGCCCATTGTCTTGTTCCAGATTTCAAAGGCTTCATCGTCATCCTGATAGATCGTGATCCACAACTTGTCTTTGGGAAGACCCATTTTATCGGTCAAAAATTCCCATCCCCACGAGATGGATTCTTTTTTGAAATAGTCTCCGAAGGAGAAGTTGCCCAGCATTTCGAAGAAGGTGTGATGACGGGCTGTGAAACCGACATTTTCCAGATCGTTATGCTTTCCGCCGGCCCGGACGGATTTCTGGGAGCTGGCCGCCCGGGTGTACCCTTTATCTTCCAGGCCGAGAAAGCAGTTTTTGAACTGCACCATGCCGGAGTTGGTGAAAAGGAGCGTGGGGTCGTCCTTCGGAATCAGTCCCGAACTGGCGACAATGGTATGCCCATGCTCTTCAAAATATTTCAGAAATTGTTCTCTAATCTGACTGCCCGTCATCATCCCGATATCCCCCTTCTGCTTCTCTAATCATTTCAAATATCAAATCCGGCGTAAATCCCCTGCCCAGCAGATGCTGAAACAGACGCCGCTTTTCCCGTCCATCCTGTTTCTGAAGTCTGGCACCTTTCAATTTTTTTCGGATGAGTTGCCGAACCGCCTCCCTCTCCGGGGTATCCTGCCGGATTTCCGCAAGGACCCGTTCGTATGTCGCC
This sequence comes from uncultured Syntrophaceae bacterium, assembly GCA_964467445.1. Lineage (GTDB taxonomy): Bacteria > Desulfobacterota > Syntrophia > Syntrophales > Fen-1087 > JAPLJM01. The sequence goes on along the minus strand of CAYXQK010000196.1, from coordinate 695 downwards.
CTGTCGACACCCTTTTCCTGCATGCTGATTTCAATCCGTCGATTGCCGGACAGCTTGTCCATGGCCAGATGACGGGCCCATTGCCGGGCAAAGGCCTCATCATCCAGATAGGTTAGTTCGTAAAGTCTCGCAACGATCCTGTCGACAACCGGGGGATCAAACTTTTTTTCCTTTAACTTTGTGCGCAACTCCCTTTCGGATCTTGCCCGGGCGGCCAGCAGGCGGTAGGCCTTCTGCAGACCCTTTTCATACTCCAGCTCATCGGCCATCAGGGTTTCTATTCTTTCTGTTCCGCCGGGATCAGCCCCATCTTTGCGCGGACGCCCATTTCGATCTCCTTCAGAACATCTGCATTATCCTTGAGGAAATTCTTGGTGTTGTCCCGGCCCTGGCCGAGGCGCTCACCCTTGTAGGAATACCAGGCGCCGCTCTTTTCAATGATGCTGTTATCCGCTGCCAGGTCCAGGATGTCGCCCTCTCTGGAAATCCCCTCGCCGAAAATAATATCGAACTCCGTTTCGCGGAAGGGGGGCGCCATCTTGTTCTTGACCACTTTGACCCGGGTCCGCATGCCGATGACATCCTGCCCCTGTTTGATGGCATTCACCTTGCGAATATCCAGACGCAGCGAGGAATAGAATTTCAGGGCGTTGCCGCCCGTGGTCGTTTCGGGACTGCCGAAGAAAACACCGATT
>CAYXQK010000195.1:0-3266 GCA_964467445.1 uncultured Syntrophaceae bacterium | reverse complement strand
TCCGTCTTCCTCTCTTATTTCTTCATGTCGATCATGTTCCCCACGATCTTCGCGCTCGGCATCCACGGGCTCGGCGCGCGCGCCAAGAAGGCCTCGGCCTTCATCGTCATGGCGATCATCGGCGGGGCGCTGCTGCCGAAGGTCATGGGCGCTGTCGGGGACGCGTACGGCATGTCGCGCGCCTTCATCGTGCCGATGGCGTGCTTCGCATTCGTGGCGTTCTACGGCCACGCCTGGCCCCGCCTGAGCGGCGCCGGCTCGCCGGGCGTCACGCGGCACCTCGGGAGCCATTAGGTACAGCAACTGCGGACGCTACAATAGCCGGCAGGGAGGGCCGTGGCGATGCCTGCGAAGACCCTGATCGTTGCCGTTCTGGCGGCTGCGGCCGCCGTGTCTTCGACCGGATCCCTGACCGGCGCAGCGTGGACACAAGCGCAGAGTCCGGGCGCGAACGCGCCGGCGACGCCCGCCGACGTCGTCTTCAGGAACGGCGACGTCTACACGATGGACCCCGGGCGGCCGTGGGCGCGCGGAGTCGCCGTACGCGGATCGCAGATCGCGGCCGTCCTCGAGGGCGACGCGATTCCGGCCGGCCTCATCGGCCCGAAGACCCGCATTGTCGATCTCGGCGGCCGAATGCTGCTGCCCGGGCTCATCGACGGCCACGTGCATTTCAATCAGGCCGGCGCGCTCATCATCGACATCAACCTCATGACCGTGGCCGGCGACGAGGGCCTCGCGAAGGAGGTCGCACGCGTCGTCAAGGTCGTCGGCCCGGGCGAGTGGATCACGGGCGGACTCTGGGGCGCGTACGAGCAATGGGCGTTCGGCGCGGAGAAGGGCGCCGCCGCGCGGCGGGATCGCTGGCGGCCGGATCGCCGGACCATCGATCCGCTGACGCCCGACAATCCGTGCCTGCTGAGCAGCTTCGACAGCCGGCTGTTCCTGGCCAACACGGCCGCCCTCCGCGCGGCAGGCCTCGAGCGGGAGAAGGCCGAGGGCCTGAGCGTTGACGACTCGGGGCGGGCCACCGGCCTGATTGCCGGCGGATCGCCGGCCTACCAGCGCCTGCGTGCCGCCGTGCAGCCGAAGTCGCCCGATCGACTGCTGCGCGAGAACCGCGCCGCGCTCGCCCGCCTCGCCGAGTCGGGCATCGTCGAGATCCACGACATCACCGACGCCGCGCAGGCCGAGCGTTTCGTGCGGCTGCAGCAGGAAGGCGCGCTGACGGCCCGCGTGTGGATGCGGCCCGACCTCTCCAGGGGCGCGGAACTGCGCGACAAAGGCTACACGATGGGCGCGCACCCCGTGACGCGCAAGCGCGACCGCTACCTGCGCTACGGCGCATTGAAGGGCTACATCGACGGGATCATGGGCACGCACGGCGCGCTGTTCTTCGAGCCGTACGCCGACCAGCCCGCCAATTACGGCCACTACCGGCCGCACACAAGCGACGACCCGAAGCTGCTCGTCCCGAACATGGAGAAGATGTACGGGCTCATCAAGACCGGGTACGCCGCAGGGTTCGTCTCGAACGTGCACGCGATCGGCGACAGGGGGACGGCGCTGATGCTCGACACGTACGAGCGCCTCATGAAGGACCTCGGCCGGGATCTGGAAGGCTTCCGCGTGATCCACGCCCAGGTGGTCCGGCCGCAGGACTTCGCGCGGTTCAAGGCGCTGCAGGTCATCGCGGAGGTCAACCCGTACCACATCTCCGACGACATGCGATGGATGGAGGAGCGCATCGGCCGCGAGCGCTGCAAAGGCGCCTACGCCTTCAGGTCGCTGCTCGACAACGGCGCGCTGCTGTCGTTCGGATCGGACTGGCCGGGCACGTCGGCGGCCGAGTACCATGTGCACCCGAAGTACCTGCTCCACGCAGCCGTCAACCGCACGACGCTGAAGGGCACGCCCGGGGGAGGCTGGTTCCCGGAGCAGAAGATCAGCGCCGCCGAGGCGCTGCGTGCCTACACCCTCAACAACGCCATCGCGGCGTTCGACGGGGACAGCCGCGGGTCAATCGAAGCGGGCAAACTGGCGGACCTGGTGGTGGTCGATCGCAACCTGCTGACGATCGACCCCCGGGAGATCCTCCAGGTGAACGTCGATCTGACGATGGTGGACGGGCGCATCGTCTTCGAGCGGCGGTAGGCTGTCGGCGCCAGCCCGGAGCCATTTGCCGAGCGGGCGGGAGGAGAAGCCATGCGACACCTGGCCGGCGTCGTCCACGGCAAGCTGCACTGGGTCCAACCGCACGTGTTCGATCGCGCGTACGACCTGCGATCGGGCGATGAGACCGTGGCGACCCTGAGGTTCAGAAGCGCGTTCGGAAGCCTCGCCACGGGCACGTCGGCCGACGGCTCGTGGACCTTCAAGCGCATAGGCTTCTGCGATACCCGGGCCACCGTGCGACGGGAGGACTCGCCGGACAACCTGGCGGTGTTCGAACACCGGACCTGGAGCGCGGGCGGGACGCTGACCATGCCTGTTCGCCGGTCGATCCGGGTGACGACGAACTTCTGGCAGTCGAAGATCGAGTTCCTGACCGACGATGATGCCGTGTTGTTCCGCTACCTGACGGAGGGCTTCGTGCGCCAGGAGTCGCAGCTCGAGGTCATGCCGCCGCTCCTGCGTATGCCCGAACTGCCCTGGCTCATCCTGTTCGGCTGGTACCTGGTCGTGATGATGCACGACGACAGCGCCGCGACGGCCGCTATCGTGTCGTAGGGTGAGGGAGGGCGTTCATGGAATTCGCAGCCTTGGTCGAAGAACGGGTGAGCGTGCGGCAGTTCAAGCCGGACGCCGTGCCGGCGGGTCACATCCGCGAGATGGTGCGGCTGGCGAGCCTGGCGCCGAGCCCGAACAACCAGCAACCGTGGCGCTTCATCGCGGTGACGCGGAAGCCGCTCCTGCAGGAGATGGCCGACGCGGTTCGGGCGCGGCTTCAGGCGCTGCTGCCGGTGACCCTGTCGGAGGACGCCCGCCGCGCGGCGCAGCGCGTGGAGTGGTTCTCGACCTTCTTCGCCGACGCGCCCCTCGTGATCGCCGTCGTCCGGCGGCCCTACAGCAGCGTCATTGCCCGTGCCGTGGAGGGGGCCTCGCTGAGCGCGGCCGACATCAACGCGATGCGCGGGTACCCCGATGTCCAGTCGATCGGCGCCGCCATCGAGCACCTGCTGCTGGCGGCGACGGAGCTCGGGTATGGCTCGTGCTGGCTCAGCGGGCCGCTCATTGCCCGCGAAGCGCTCGAGCCGCTGCTTGGC
>CAYXQK010000194.1:0-2866 GCA_964467445.1 uncultured Syntrophaceae bacterium | reverse complement strand
CGCCGCCATTAACGGCCACGCCTTCGGGGACGGCGCCATCATGGCCTGCGCCTGCGATTTCCGTTTCATGAAGTCTTCCAAGGGTTATTTCTGCTTTCCCGAAATTGATATCAACATTCCGTTCCTGCCGGGCATGATCTGTCTCGTGAAGAAGGCCTTCCCGTACTATAAGGTGGAGGAGGCCGTTTATATGGGCAAACGCTACGGCGCCCGGGAGCTGGAGGAACACCATATCATTGTGAAAGGCTGCGAAGATGATGACGCACTTATGCGCGAAGCCCTCGCCTATGCCCGGCTCTTCACAAAAAAGAGAGCCATCTTCGGCGAAATGAAACGGCGCTACCACAAGCACATCATCGAAGTCATGGACAAGGAAGACCCCGAGTACATCGAACCGCTGAAACTGATGATGTAGATAATTCCCCCTCGCTTGGTCCCCTTCTCGCACGGGAGGGGATTGAGGGTAGGGTAACTTCGCCGCCATCCTTATCGTCTCTGTCAGGGAATCGATGATCAAAGCAAACAGGGAAATTCTGCTCTTAATCGCCTTTTTCACTCTTGTCCGGCTGGCGGTATCTCCCTCTTTCGGTCTGGGCGTCGATGAGGCCCATTATTTCCTTTACGCCAAATACCTGGACCTCAGTTACGTCGACCACCCGCCGCTGGTCGGCTGGTTTCATGCACTGATCTACTATCCTTACGGGACCAGCGAATTCCTGGTCCGCCTCCCGGCTATTATTCTTTTCGCTTTGACCACTTGCCTGCTTTATCAATTCACGGTGGCCCTGTCCGGATCGAAGCATATTGCCCTCCTGGCCGCGCTGGCCGTGAATAGTTCCTTTCTTTTCAATGCCCTGAGTTTCATGCTGCTGCCGGATTCCTTTCTGTATCCACTCATGCTGCTGTTGATATTTACGATCAAAAAAGTGGAGGCGTCCGCTGAAACAAAATATTTCATCTGTCTCGGCTTGCTGTTGGGGTTATCCGGACTGGCCAAATACACCGCCATTCTCTTCGTACCGCCGCTTGTGACCTATTTCATCATCAAACGACGCTACGATCTGCTTTTTTCAAAAAAAATGCTCCTGGTGGCGATCATCGCCCTGCTGATGGTTTCGCCGGCGTTGTACTGGAACCTGCAAAACGATTTTGTCAGCTTCCGCTATCAGGCGGGTCATGTCCTGGGTTCCTCCTCCATCGACATGAAGGCTTTTTTTACAACGCTGGCTGCTCAGTTCGGCAGCTACAGCCCCTTTCTGTTCCTGATCGCTTTCTACGGTTTCTTTAAAAGCTTCTGGGATAAAAACGACTGGATCCGGCTTGGGCTTCTTTTCGGAGGCACCATCCTGATTTTCTTCCTGTACACCTCCCTGCGCGAGACCGCCCTGCCCCACTGGAACAGCCCCTTTTACCTGTTATTTATTCCGGTTGGCGTGTATTATCTGAGCGGGCCCATCCGAAATAAAAAAAAGATTTTCCTTAATTTTTCCATCGGCTTCAGCCTGATTATCACGCTCTTTTTATACGCCGAACTGGGAGGAAAATTCTTTCGTTTTCCCGATTACCAATCCCCTTTCCGGGATATTTACGGATACGACGCCATGGCTGCAGAGGCGAATATAATTCTCAAGGAAAATCAAGGCGCGAAGCAGGCCCTGGCCGTAACCAACTGGACACTCGGCAGCCGGATGACCTATTACGCCCTTCCCTATGGAATGGAGGTTTTTATAATTGATAAGCGCGTGGATCAGTTTGACTTCTGGCAGAAACAGTCACCACTGGGCTATGATCTGTTGTTTGTCAACACGCACTTTGACCGCGAGAACATCGCCGACAAATACCGGTGTGATACTGTCCAAAATGTTAAAAACATTGATATTTTACTTAATGGCGGGAAAGTGAACAGCGTCGATTTTATCTGGTGCAGAAATTTCCGGGGGGACAGAAAATGACCCGCCGTAATCGCCATATCACAATCGCTTCCACCCTGCTGATGGTCCTGATGGCGATCAGCTATGCCCTGATTGACCGGCCCTTGACCCTTTTCTGTCAGGATCTGAATCCTGAAGCCGTTCAGGTTTTTCAATGGATCACGAAACTCGGAAAATCAACGGGGTACCTTATTGTTTTTTTTGTGCTGTTCGTCTTTTTTAAGTATTACCTTCGCCGGCCGATTGCAGCCAACCGCGCGCTTTTTCTTTTTGCCGCCGTCGCCCTGTCGGGCCTGGCCACGGATTTGATCAAACCCCTGGTGGGACGCCTCCGGCCCAAGCTGCTGTTTGAAGCCGATCTTTACGGCTTCGATCCTTTCCGTATCGGTTATGAATACAATTCATTCCCATCCGGCCATGCCACCACGGTTTTCGCCCTGGCGGCAGCACTGTCGTTCTTTTTCCCGCGCTGGCGGCTGCCGCTTTTCAGCTTCGCCGCCGTCGTCGGTTTGAGCCGGATCATCGTCGGCGCGCATTACCTCAGTGATGTGATGGCGGGAGCCACTGTCGGCGTCATGACGGTTTTCGCGCTCGTTCTTTTTTGCCGCCATAGCAGCTGGAGCCATTGCCGGCTGAACATGAACAAGGAAAAAGACCATGCCTAAACCCCGATTGATCATAGGGCTTCTGGTTTTGTTCTATCTTATCCGCCTTTTCCTTATTTCCTGGCTGGAACTGGCTCCCGACGAATCCTACTACTGGTACTGGACCAAACATTTGGATTGGAGCTACTACGATCATCCACCGATGATTGCCTATATCATGGCCTTATTTACCGGACTGGTCGGAGACTATGAATTTTCCGTGCGGATCGGCGGCCTCCTGTTGTCGCTCCTGATGATTCTTCTGCTCTATCGGACCTGCCGCAGGCTCTC
>CAYXQK010000193.1:0-4461 GCA_964467445.1 uncultured Syntrophaceae bacterium | reverse complement strand
GAGCCGGGGAATTCATTGAACGCGATCAGATTGAGTTTGCAGTGAAGGCCCTTCAGCAGGCTGACGAGCTTTTCCGCGTCCCGGACCGAATCGTTCACGCCGGCCATGAGGATATATTCGAATGTCAGCATGCGCCGCCCCGGCATGGGGTAATTGCGGCAGGCATGGATCAGTTTTTCCAGGGGATATTTCCGGTTGACGGGCATCAGATCGCCTCTTTTTTCATTGTCCGGGGCATTCAATGAAATCGCCAGGTTGATGCAGATGTCCAAGCCCAGCTTTGTGATCATCGGGGCAAGGCCGCAGGTGGATAGGGTCACCTTTCGATTGGAAAAACCCAAGCCATAATCGGAGGTGATAATGCGGACGGCATTCAGGACAGGGTCATAATTGTCCAGGGGCTCCCCCATGCCCATCAGAACGATGTTCTTGATCCGGGGGCCTTCCGGCAGCGTGCGCTGCAGGATCGTAATCTGGCTCGTGATTTCCGAAGGCCGGAGGTTGCGTTTGAGGCCGCCCTGGCCGGTCAGGCAGAAACGGCATCCCATCCGGCAGCCTGCCTGGGTGGAGATGCAGATCGTCCAGTGGTTTTTGCCCGGAATCAGGACGCTTTCGATAAAAAGGCCGTCTTCGAGCCGGAAAAGTATTTTTTTCGTCGTATCGGATGAGACCTGGATGGTTTCAATTGCCGGTTGGCCGATTCTGGCCATCCCGGCCAGCGCTGTCCGGAGATCCTTTGCCAGGTTGGTCATCTCGTCGAAAGAAACGGCCCCCTGCCGGTACAGCCATTTCATGATCTGGCGGGCCCGGTACTTTTCCTTGCCGTGGGCGGCGATGATACGTTCGATCTCCTCCAGGGACAGATCCCTGAGGTTGGGCAGTCCGCGTTCAGGCATACAGCTTTCTCTGCAGGTTTCCGGCGACGGTGTCGATGATGAGAGACCGCTGAAAAATGGCTTCGCCGCGACTCAAAAATCTTTTCCGCTAAGAAGACGACCAGCGGAAAATTTGGGACAGCGCCCTTATTTTATCGCAAGAAAATAGGGGCGCTGTCCCCATTTTCCGAGCCGTTAACGTAATTTTTGGAAAGACGGAAAACATTTGATTCGCCACTTGCGAATCATTTTTCAGAGATTATGCAAAACTCTTATGATGCAGGGCTGGGGAAATCAATCAATAAACAAAGGGACCGCGCGGTCCCCTTATTATGTCATTGATCGTCATCAAGGGCTTTCAGGCGTACCGCCTTCACAAAACGTTTATTGTAGTAGGGTTTATCCAGCGTGTCAACTTTCACGGACCTGGCACGTCCCGAGGAAGCATGAACAAATTCGTTGTTCCCGATATAAACGCCGACGTGCCCAAAAGCCCGCCGGGTATTGAAAAAAACAAGATCACCGACCTCCAGATCATTTCTGGAAATGCGTTTCCCAACGCGGGCCTGTTCACGGGCCGTTCGGGGCAGATTGATGTCGAAAAAGGCGTAGATCTTTTTAACAAAGGCGGAACAATCAAGACCCTTCACGGATGATCCGCCGAGCCGGTAAGGAGCGCCCAGGAAACCCATAGCCACCCGGGCCAGCAGTTGCCGTTCATGCGAACTTTCCCATTTTCCCAGAAGCTCGGCGCTTTCCTCCCCTTCCATCTCGGCGTTTTCCTGTTCATCCGCGCTTGCCGATCCGGGTTCGTCTTCATCCAGCTCTTCCCCTTCGGGAATGGCGCTGATGTTCACCGGTTGAACGATAGCCGTTGTTTTCTCCGCGACATCATTCCGGGCGCCCGTTTTTGCCAGAACCAGACGCTGCCCGGCTCGCAGCCGGTTGTCGCGGATATGATTCATCCTCTTAAGATCATTGACGGAAACACCCGTCTTTCCGGCGATCGCATAGAGGCTGTCGCCTTTTTTCACGACATAGGACGCCGTGGCGGCGGGCGTTGATTTTTTTGATTTTGCGATTTTTGTTTTTTGGGACGGGGGGATGACCAGAACCTGCAGGGGCTTTAAGGCGTTGCTTTGGAGATGATTAGCTTCTTTGAGCGCCTCGATGCTGACGCCAAATTTCTTTGAAATCCTGGCAAGGGTGTCGCCCCGCTTGACCTCATACGGCCCGGCTGCAAATACTCCCTCGCTGATTCCAAAGGCAAAGAACAGGACGATAAGTCCCATCCACATGAAAATCTGCCGTCTCATCATGAAGTACCTCCTTAGTCTAAGTCGGGGGTTACCCATTCCTGGGGCGGTGCACAGATTTTGACACTGGATGACAAACTGCACACTTCAAAAGGCTCCGGTCCTGCCGGAAACAGCATACCGAACCCCGCGAGAATTGTTTTGCAGAATCCAGAAAAATGATGCAAAAGGTTTCTCAGGGGGCGCACGATGCCACGACACAAGGCGTGTGTCAAGTAAAAAAACGCTCCACCAGGCAAAAAAAAGGTAATAACCAAGTATTATTAGATGGATAGAAAGGCGTAACACTCGCCCATGGTCAAAAAGTGGTCAATCAGGATTTTTTTTCTTATTCTGTCGGCCTTTATTTTGAGTATCGCCGTGTACTTTGTTTACCCGGACGTTTCGGCGCTGCGGAAAGCCAACCCCCAAAAATCGGCCTTCATGAAATACCGGGAATCGGAATGGCGGCAGCAGGGCAAGAAGAAAAAAATCGTGCAGCGATGGGTTCCCCTGTCGCAGATTTCGCCCTATGTAATCAAAGCGGTCATTATTGCCGAGGATGACAAGTTCTGGTCTCACGAGGGATTTGATTTTGACGCCATGCAGAAGGCCCTGGAAAAGGACCTTAAAGAGAAGAAATTCAAGGTCGGCGGCAGCACCATCAGCCAGCAGTTGGCCAAAAATCTGTTTCTGTCGCCGTCAAAGAATCCTATCCGGAAAATAATGGAGGCCGTTCTGACCTGGCGGCTCGAGCGGAACCTCTCGAAAAAGAGGATCATCGAGATCTACCTCAATGTCGCCGAATGGGGAGACGGCCTGTTCGGCGTCGAAGCGGCGGCGCAGCACTATTACGGCAAACCGGCGTCTGACCTGTCGGCTATGGAGTCGGCCAGACTGGCTGCCGTCCTGCCGAATCCGAGGCGCTATGACCCCACAGGCAGCGGCCGTTACGTGGCGTACCGCTCCGAGCTGATCTACCAGATCATGGTAAGACGGGGCATCGTGATTGAGGAGTATGACGATGTCATCAATGAACCGGGGGAGAATCATTGAACTACACGGTGATCCGCAGCCGCAGACGGAAAAAAACCCTTTCTATCCAGGTTGAAAAGGATGGAACCGTGCTTGTCCGGGTTCCCCTTCGTGCCGTCCAGACCGATATCGACCGCTTTCTGAAGGAAAAAAAACAGTGGCTGCTCAAGGCCATCGGCCGGCAGCAGCAGAATCAGAATCGGCAGTCACGGGCCTTCATGCCCGGGGAACGGTTTGACTATCTCGGTGAAACCTATCCCCTTGAAATCGGTGAAAGGGATGATCCTGGCGACGCCCTGACGTTCACCGGCCGTGAATTCCTGCTGAAGCGAGATGCCCTTGGAGGGGTCCGCGTGCTTTTTCACCTCTGGTTTCAGAAACAGGCACGGGTGCATCTTGAAGAGAGGGTCCGTCGCTTCAGCGGGCTGCTGAGGATATCCCCTGCGGGGGTTGCCGTCCATAATGCCCGGAGCCGCTGGGGCTCCTGCTCGCCGGAGGACCGCCTGAGATTCACTTGGCGACTGATTATGGCCCCGCCTGAAATCATCGATTATGTCGTGGTCCATGAACTGTGTCACATGAAGATCCGGAACCATTCCCGCGACTTCTGGGAGCTGGTCCAATCCATCCTTCCTGACTATAAAAAACGGAGGGCCTGGCTCAGAGATCACGGTCATTTGTTGACATTATGAGAGCTTTGCATAACCGCTGAAAAATGGTTCGCGAGCGGCGAATCAAATGTTTTCCGCCTTTGCAGAGATTACGTTAGCGGATTGTAAGAAATCATGATAGCATCTGGTCGTCTTCTTAGCGGAAAAGATTTTTGAGCCGCGGCGAAGCCATTTTTCAAAGGTCTCAAAACATGAAAGGAGAAACGAAATGATGGAACAAGCGCTTTTGAAGCCCATAAAGATCGGACCCTACAAGATTTCCAACCGTGTATTCATGGCCCCCATGACAAGGAGCCGCGCAGACAACCCGGAGAACGCAGCGACGCCACTCATCGCGGAGTACTATGCCCAGCGCGCTTCCGCAGGGCTCCTTATCACGGAAGGTTCCCAGGTCTCAAAGCAGGCCGTGGGTTACATCAACACCCCCGGCATTTACAGCCAGGCTCAGATCGAAGGCTGGAGGCAGGTGACCCGGGCCGTCCATGACCGGGAGGGGCATATCTTCTGCCAGCTCTGGCACTGCGGCCGGATGTCCCATCCTGATTTTCACGAAGGCCGGCTTCCCGTTGCGCCCTCTGCGATCAA
>CAYXQK010000192.1:0-2612 GCA_964467445.1 uncultured Syntrophaceae bacterium | reverse complement strand
GACGCGTCCCCATGTGCGGAATCGTCGCCTTCTTCGCCCGCCGCCATCCCGTCTCGGAGTCGGCCCTCGCGCGAGCGACCGAGAGCCTCCATCATCGCGGCCCGGACGGGCAGCGCCACTGGATGTCGCCGGACCGCATGGCCGGGCTCGGCCACGCCAGGCTCAGCATCATCGACCTGACCACCGGCGACCAGCCGATCGCCAGCGAAGACGGCCGGACGCGGATCGTGGTGAACGGCGAGTTCTACGGCTATGAAGCGATCCAGCGCGAGCTCGAAGCGCGCGGACATCAACTGCGCACCCGGTCCGACAGCGAGATCGCCCTGCATCTGTACGAGGACTTCGGCGCGCAGTGCCTGCACCATCTCCGCGGCGAGTTCGCCTTCGTGCTGTGGGACGAGCACCGCCGGACGATCTTCGCGGCGCGGGATCGCTTCGGCATCAAGCCGCTCTTCTACGCCTGGCATCAGGACACCCTGTACTTCGCGTCGGAAGCGAAGGCCCTGTTCGCCGCCGGCGTGCCGGCCCGCTGGGACGACGAAAGCGTGTTCAACTCGGTGGCGTTCGGCGGGCACCAGGTGCGCACGTTGTTCGACGGGGTCCACCAGATCCCGCCCGGCCACCATCTGATCGCGACCGACAGACACGTGCAGGTCACCAAGTACTGGGACTTCGACTACCCCGTGGCCGGGCCGGCGCGCGACGCGCGTTCCGATGCCGATCACGTGGCCGAGTTCCGCCACGAACTGGAGGAGTCGGTGCGCATCCGCCTGCGCGCGGACGTGCCCGTGGGCGTGTATCTGAGCGGCGGGCTGGACTCGTGCGCCGTGCTGGGCCTGGCCGCTCGGCACCATGCCGAGCCGATTCGCGCCTTCACGCTGACGTTCGAACAGGCTGCCTATGACGAGGGCCCGATTGCAAAGGAAATGGCGGAACTGGCGGGCGCGGAGTATCACCCGATTCCCATCTGCCAGCAGGACCTGGCCGATCATTTCTCCGATGCGATCCGGCAGGCGGAAACGCTCTGCGTGAACGCGCACGGCGTGGCCAAGTACCTCCTGAGCCGCGCCGTCCGCAACGCCGGCTACAAGGTGGTCATCACCGGCGAAGGATCGGACGAGATTCTCGGCGGCTACCCGCACTTCCGCCGCGACCTGCTGCTCTACGACCGGGAGGGGCAGGACCCGGCGGCGATCGCCGAACTGCTCGAATGGCTGGACAGCCAGAACAAGGTGTCGCGCGGGCTGCTGCTGCCGGACGGCGAAGTCGGGCCGGTCGACCGCGTCAGGCGGGTGCTCGGATACGTGCCGTCCTGGATCGAGACGTTCGCCTCCCGCGCGACCAAGATGCGGCCGCTGCTCTCCAGAGAACTCGTGGAACGCTACGGGCCGACGGAGGGCACGTACGCCTTCCTGGACGACATCGACGTCCGCGGCCAGCTCACCGGCCGGTCCCCGCTCAACCAGTCGCTGTATCTCTGGTCGAAGACGGCGCTCGCCGGCTACATCCTGACCATGCTCGGCGATCGCATGGAGATGGCCCATTCCATCGAGGGGCGGGTGCCGTTCCTGGATCACCGCCTGGTGGAGCTCATCCGGTCGCAGCCCGTGCACATGAAGATCCACGGGATGACGGAGAAGTACATCCTCAGAGAGGCGGTGCGGGACGTCATCACCGACACCGTCTACCGGCGGCAGAAGCACCCGTTCCTGAGCCCGCCGTCCACGCTGACCCCCGACGAGAGCTTCCACACGTTCGTGCAGGACACTCTCCGGGGGCCGCAGCTGGCGGCGATGCCGTTCTTCGACCAGCGGCAGGTCGTGGACCTGCTGGACCGCCTGCCTCAGATGGATGCCGGCGCGCGAGTGGCCAACGACCAGGTGCTGATGCTGCTGGTGAGCATGTGCGTGCTGAACGACAGCTATCGCCTGGCGGCATGAGCGGACCGCGAGGCGCGTTCAGGTGACGCTGCCCTGGACGACCTGGAACTCGCCCTCGAACTTCGTGAGCCGGCCGACGTGGATGCCCTCGTCGGGCCTCGCGATGCCGCCCAGGGAGTTGACGAGGTTCATGCAGTCGGTGAGCCAGCGGTCGACACCGGCGTGATCGGGCGCGTGGCGGGGGTTCGAGTCCACCGGATACAGGACCGACTTGGCCGACCAGCAGTCGAGGGCCACCGGGTCCTGGCTGGCCAGCAGCTGGTTCGCGCGGTGCGTGGCGCTCGCCGGGTATCCGCCGAGCGCCTTGTGCGAGACCCATATCGCGTCCATCACGTTGAGCACCGGCGGGCGGACCGCGGCGATCATGCGGCCGCAAGTCTCGCCAAGGGAGGCGTAGTGGCGCGCGGCGGAGCTGCCGTCCGACATCGAGACAAGCCCATAGAAGTGCTTCACGGCCCCGGTGATCTCGGATCCGCCCGTGTCGTGGTGCTTCAGCACAGGCACGTTCAGCAGCTTCACGTTGCGCGCGTGCTGCGCCCCCGTCCACAGGCCCTCGAGCAGCTCCACGCGCCGTCCGCCCGCCGTGTTGAAGCAGGGATAGGACACGTTCTGGATGCGGCGGTATCCGTTCGTGGAATGGTCGTCTGCGCCGATGAACGTTGAGCGGATCGG
>CAYXQK010000191.1:0-5877 GCA_964467445.1 uncultured Syntrophaceae bacterium | reverse complement strand
TTTCACGATCACGTAAGGGCAGGTAGCCAGCTTTTCCGTTCTGATCTCTCTGAATCCGGCGGTCTGTGCGAAAGATACGATTTCCTGTTGTGAGAAACTGTGGTCGAAGATGATGTGACGCAACCCCCAGAAAAGGAGGGGATCCCAGAAAAACCAGGCGGTGAAACGCTGCATGAAACGCCTCAGATCCCCCTCCGAAGCCTCCCTGTCTGTTTCCGAGATGACCGCCCACTGACCCGGGGCGAGAACGCGGTGAATCTCCGTTATGCCCTGCTGTGGGTTCGGCCAGTGTTTGATGGACCCGACGGTCACGACCGCGTCGAACCGGTTGGTCGCGAAGGGAATATGCATGGCATTTCCCAATTCAAAGCGGCAATTGTCGATTCCTCTGCGCTTTCGCAGCCGTTCCGCCGCACGGACCTGCGTGGCGGAAAAATCGATACCCGTCAGGGATGCCGCCGGGCGCCGGGCGGCTAAAAGCAGCGTGATGTATCCCCGGCCGGCCCCGACATCCAGGATCTGTGACGGTCCGTCCAGGTTGATCTCTTCGGCGATATGCTCGTAGAGTTCGAACAGAGCGTTGTAAATCTGCTGGTTGTAGATGGGGCCGAAAAGGTCCCACATCCAGCGCGCGTTGCGGGCCTTAATGAGGAGGTTCTTGAGCATGAATAGTAAATCTTTCCGTTTCGATGCCTGCGCCGGCGGCATGGTAGGAGCTGCGGACCAGGGGGCCCGCTTCAACGTGCCTGAAGCCCATCGCCGTCGCCGCCTCCTTGAGGGCTTTAAATTCATCGGGATGGTAGTATTTCCGGACCGGCCAGTGCGTCCGGGTCGGCTGCTGATATTGTCCGATGGTGAGCCTTTCGCAATGAACCCCGGCAAGATCTTCCATTAACTCCAGAATATCGGCATGCGATTCGCCGAAGCCCACCATAAAGCCTGATTTCGAAACGATCTTTTTTAACGAATCATCGCTGATTCGCCTCAATAATTCCAGGGATGCGCTGTAATTCCCCTGGGGACGAAGGTCTCTGAAAAGGGCCGGCGCGACCTCCATGTTGTGATTGACGACCGTGGGGCCGGCGGCCATCACCTGTTCGAGCGCCCTCCTGTTTCCCTGAAAATCCGGGATCAGGACTTCCACCCGGCAGCCCGGGACCTGTTCCCGGATTGCGGCGATGCAGGCGGTAAAGTGAGTTGCCCCGCCGTCGCCCAGATCGTCGCGCGTGACCGAGGTGATCACGACATATTGCAATCCAAGCGCCTGGACGGCCTCCACGAGACGGGATGGCTCATCGGCATCGGGTGGAACGGGAACACCGTGGGCAACGTTGCAGTAACGGCACGCGCGCGTGCAGGTATCGCCGAGGATCAGAAAGGTCGCCGTTCCCTCCTGAAAACATTCGGCGATGTTGGGACAGCGCGCTTCCTGACAGACGGAATGGAGGCGGCGCTCCCGGAGCACACCCTGAATCTTTTTGTGCGGATGACTGCCGGGGAGCCGGACTTTCAGCCAGTCCGGTTTACGCAACGGAGGTCTTAATCCCTGCATCAGAAATAGTACCAGATCGTGTCATAATCGGCGATGTTTTCGCCATCTTCGGACAGCCTCTTGAGATAGTCGTAAGATGAAAAAATCAATCCGCTATCCCTTCCAGCATACGTCCGGCTCGCGGGCGGCCCTGACCTCGTCCAGGCGCTTTACGGGCGTCGTCAGTGGCGCGGATTTAACCAAATCCGGATCCTCGCGGGCCTCCCGGGCAATGGCGATCATGACGTCGCAGAAGGCGTCCAGCGTCTCGAGGCTTTCCGTTTCATTGGGTTCGATCATGATGGCTTCCGGGACGATCATCGGGAAGTAGATGGTGGGCGGATGATACCCGTAGTCGAGAAGCCGCTTGGCAATATCGGAGGTATGGACGCCGCTCTGGCGGAACTGCCTGCGACCAGTAAAAACACATTCGTGCATACAGGTCCGGTCATAGGCCAGATCGTAGTGGGGCTTGAGCTTTTCCTTGAGATAATTGGCATTCAACACGGCAATCTCACTCACTTTTTTCAGGCCATCCGGTCCCAGCGACCTGATATAGGCGTATGCCTTGACCATGACATTGAAGTTGCCGTAAAAGGCCCGCACCCGTCCGATCGTGTCGGGGAAGTCCTCGCGCCAGGCGTAGCGGTCGCCGTCTTTTACAATCCGCGGGACAGGAAGATAATCGACGAGTTTGTTGCTCACCCCGACGGGGCCGCTTCCTGGTCCGCCGCAGCCGTGGGGCGTGGAAAAGGTCTTGTGCAGGTTCAGTTGAATCACATCGAAGCCCAGATCGCCGGCCCTCGTTTTCCCCATGAAGGCGTTGGCGTTGGCGCCGTCGCAGTACAGGAGACCTCCGCGGCCGTGAACGACGGCGGCGATGGCCTCGATATTGCGCTCAAAGAGGCCCAGCGTATTGGGATTGGTCAGCATCAGGCCGACCACATCCCCGGTCATAAGCTCCCGGAGATGGTCGATATCCACACCCCCTTCGGCGTTGGAGCGGACCGTAACGGTCTGAAAGCCACAGAGCGCGCCGGATGCCGGATTTGTGCCGTGTGCGGCGTCGGGAATCAGGATCCGGCGACGGTGATCTCCCCGGGCCTCAAAGTATTTTTTCATGATCATGACGCCCGTCAGTTCGCCATGCGCCCCGGCTGCCGGCTGCAGCGTAAAATCCGCCATGCCGAAGATTTCACTCAGGAATGCCTGCAGTTCAACCATCATCCGCAGACTTCCCTGCGCGAATTCGGCCGGCGCCAGCGGGTGCAGGGCGGTAAAACCGGGCAGTTTTGCCACGTCCTCGTTGATTTTGGGATTGTACTTCATGGTGCAGGACCCCAGCGGGTAAAACCCCACATCCACGCCGAAATTCCTTCGCGAGAGCGTTGTGTAGTGGCGGATCAGATCCACCTCGGCCACTTCCGGCAGATCCACGTCTTCGCGCAGCAGCCTTTGATCGATGACCTGATCCGGTGCGACTTCCGGCACATCACAGGCCGGAATGCTGCCGGCTGTCCGGCCGGGCCGGCTCTTTTCAAAGATTAAATCCATCAGGGGCCTCTCTTTTTTTGGTTGTTTACTTCTTCACGATGGAAACAATCCGGTCCATGTCTTCCCGGGACAGCATTTCCGTGGCGCACAACAGCAGGCTGTCTTTCAATTCGGGATAATCCTTTTCAAGCTCATAGCCGCCGATGATTCCTTCGTTTTGCAATCTCCGGTTGACGGCCTCGGCGTCGGGGCAGCGTATGGCGAATTCGTTGTAAACGGGGCCGGAGAAAACCGGTTCCCAGCCGGGAAGCCGGGATAGCTGCGTTTTGAGATATTGGGTTTTCTGGAAATTCAACTCGGCCAGTTTCTTGAGGTTTTTCCCGAGGCAGACCAGATAGACTGCGGCGGCCAGGGCGCAGAGGGCTTCATTGGAGCAGATGTTGGAGGTCGCCTTTTCGCGCCGGATATGCTGTTCCCGGGTCTGGAGCGTCAGGACAAAGCCGCGCTTGCCGTCCTTGTCGAGAGTCGCCCCGGCGAGCCGGCCGGGGATCTTGCGCAGGAATTGATTCGTGCCCGCAAAAACGCCGAGATAGGGGCCGCCGTAATTCATCGGATTGCCGAAGGCCTGTCCCTCTCCGACAACGAAATCCGCGCCCATTGCGCCTGCGGGTTTGAGAAGGCCCAGGGAGGTGGCTTCCGTAAAGCCGGAAACGAGCAGCGCCCCCTTTGCATGCACGTCGGCTTCGATCGCAGAAATATCTTCGATGATACCGAAGAAATTCGGCGTCTGGACCAGGACAGCGGCGGTATTGTGATCCACGGTCTCCGCCAGGGCAGACCGGTCCAGCTGTCCGTCGGGGCCGTAGGGAACGTCCATCACCTCATAACCATTCGACCAGGCGTAGGTTTTCACGACCTGGCGGTATTGGGGATGTACGGACCGGATGATCACGATCTTCGTCCGGCTGAGCGTCTTGGCGGCCAGCACGGCGGCCTCTGCCATGGCGGAGGCCCCGTCGTACATGGAGGCGTTGGCCACCTGCATCCCCGTCAATTTTGCGATCATGGTCTGATATTCATAAATGGCCTGGAGGATCCCCTGGCTGATTTCGGCCTGATAAGGCGTATAGGCCGTATAGAATTCAGAACGGGAAATGACATGCCCCACCACGGCGGGGATGAAATGATGATAGGCCCCGGCGCCCGTCAGCGTAACGGCGGGGATGACATTCTGCGCTCCGATCCGCTGCATCAACCCCGAGACCTCCTGTTCGGACCGCGCAGGCGGCAAATCGAGCAACCGGTTCAGTCTGAACTTTTCAGGAATGTCCACAAAGAGCTCGTCCAGAGCGGCGATCCCAATGGTCTGCATCATCTTTTGCTGATCTTCCGGGGTGTGGGGGACATAATCCATCGGATACTCCTTGCTTACGAACCTTTTTTCATCGGTTATAGAAAACTCTCCCATTGAGACCTTTGAAAAATAGCTTCGCCGCGTCTCAAAAATCTTTTCCGCTAAGAGGACAACCAGGCGTAAACATGATTCATGACAAACCGTTAACGTCATCTCTGGAAATGCGGAAAACATTTGATTCGCCGCTTGCGAACCATTTTTCAAAGGTTATGCAAAGCCCTCCAATTGTGTCGAATCAGTGTTTTTCTTCCAGGATCATGGCCTCGTAGGCGGCGGCATCCATCAGGCTGTTGAGTTCCGCCGGGTTGTCCATTTTCAGTTTGACGATCCAGCCGTCGCCGAAGGCGTCCTGATTGATCAGTTCCGGCTTGTTTTCCAGGGGCAGATTCACCGCGAGGACTTCGCCGCCGACCGGGGCATAAACATCGGAGACCGATTTGACGGACTCGACAACGGCCAGGGGGGCAAATTGGTCAACCTTTTTCCCCACCGGCGGCAGTTCCACAAAGACGATGTCCGTGAGCATTTCCTGGGCGTAATCCGAAATGCCAACGGTCGCCGTCCCATCGCCGTGATCGAGCGCCCATTCATGTTCTTTTGAATATTTACGGTCTGTCGGATTGGGTTTGGCCATGTTTTTCTCCCTTCAGATGAATACGTTGTAAAAGATAGCCTTGTCTTTGCGATTGTAAAAAGGAAGCTTGACGACTTTTGCCCGGACGGCGCGCTCCCGGATCCGGATGTCGATTTCGGTTCCCGGTTCGGCGTAGATGACGGGCACAAAGGCCAGCCCCACGGCCTTGTTGAGCGTCGGGGCCAGGGTGCCGGAGGTGACGTCGCCGATCTCGCGGCCGTATTTGAGGACCTTATAGCCCTCCCGGGCAATGCCCCGATCAACCATCTCAAATCCAACCAGTTTCCGGGATACGCCTGTCTTCTTCTGCCGGCTCAGCGCGTCGCGGCCGATGAAGTCTTTTTCGAGGTCGATGATCCAGCCGTAGGGGACCTCAAAGGGGGAGACGGACTCGCTCATCTCATGGCCGTAAAGCATCATGCCGGCCTCGAGCCGCAGCGTGTCCCGGGCGCCGAGACCGATGGGCTTCAATCCTTCCCCGGCGCCGACGCCAAGCAGGCGGTCCCAGACAACGCCGATCTTCTGGCCGTCGGCATAAATCTCAAAACCGTCCTCCCCGGTATAGCCGCTCCTGGAAACGAGAGCGGGAATCCCCGCCACGGTCGTGTTCAGGGCATAATAATATTTCAGGGCGGCCAGATCCGCTTCGGCCAGGGATTGGAGGATCGTCTGCGCCTGAGGTCCCTGGATGTCAAGTTTTCCCAGTTCTTCCGTCCGGTCGATAATCTCGACTCGGGAAAACCCCTCCATTTGCTTGCGGGTTTGCATCCAGCGGAGATCCTTGTCCTTGCTGGCGGCGTTTGT
>CAYXQK010000190.1:0-3870 GCA_964467445.1 uncultured Syntrophaceae bacterium | reverse complement strand
AAATTTATTTATCCCATACGGTCAGGGAAGACTGGTTATGCCTGGATGGTGGATAACCGGGGTATCCTTATTGCCCATCCTAATAAAAGCATGGAAGGAATAGAAGCAATAGATGCTTCTAAACGGGGGTTGCCGGAGTTTTCTTCCCGCAGGCTGGAAGAAATTGTTAATCAGAAGATGGTCAGAGGTCAGGAAGGCACGGGCGAATATGTGAGCGGCTGGCATGCGGAAGCAAAAGGGCTGACAAAAAAATTGATTGCCTATGCTCCGATCACGCTGCGCGAAATAGGGTGGTCAATCGGTGTGTCTACCCCGTATAATGAGGTGTTAGACCAGCTGAGCGAGAGCACAAAACGCCTGGCCCTGTTTCTGGGGAGTTTCATCGGCACTATTTTAATTGGTGCACTGTGGCTGCTGTGGCAGGAAAAGAAAAATCAGCAGGCACATCAGAACCTGCAATGGAGCCAGGAAGTCTTTAACGGTATTACTGATGGCATTACGATCATTGATCAATATTACCGGGTGCTCATGGCGAATGAAGCAATATGCCGCTGGCAGGATAAGCCCCTTGATTTTTTGCTCGGCAAACCATGTCACGAAGTATTTTTGCAGCGGGATGAACTCTGCCTCGGGTGTCCGGCGAAAGAGACCTTTGAAACAGGGCAGCCAGCTTTCAGGGAACGGGTCAGTATAACGCTGGGCGGCAGGAAATATTATTTTCATCTGTACACATTTCCGCTTAAAGATAGAAACGGCAAAACAGTCAGGGTTGTCGAGTACGTAAAAGATGTAACAAAAGAAAGACTGCTGCAGGCTGAAAATATCCAGAATGAACGACTGGCGATCATTGGCAAGATGTCGGCCCAGGTAGCGCATGAAATCCGCAATCCATTGAGCGCACTGACATTAAATACAGAGCTGCTGGAAGATGAAATCGAAGCATATAGTACGGTAGACACAAAAGAAGCAAAAGAACTTGTTTCAATAATTAAATTTGAATTGCACAGTCTGCACAAAGTAATAGATGAATACCTGCAGTTTACGAGGCTCCCTACCATAACACTGCTCAATGGCGATATTAATCAGCTTCTCCAGGAAATATTTTCTTTTTTAAATGAAGAATTTCGTGTAAATAAAGTTATCTTAAAAAAATCATTTGAGCCCAATTTGCCGCCTGCTCAGATTGATTGCGAACAGCTTCGCCGGGCGTTTATCAATATTACCCGGAATGCAATTCAGGCCATGAAGGGCGGCGGAACTCTTGATGTTGCAACCCGTTCAGCAGATAAATGGATTGAAGTTGTTTTTATGGATAGCGGTGAAGGCATTGCAGATGAAAACCTCGATCAGATATTTACCCCTTTTTTCAGCACTAAAGTCGGCGGCACCGGTCTTGGTCTCTCTATTACCAAACATATCATTACCGAGCATAATGGTGAAATATTTTGTGAAAGCAGGCGGGAAGAGGGTACACGGTTTACGATAAAACTTCTCAAGGGGGACGCGTAACCACCGTGATGGCTGCTTGCATTTTATTTACTAAAGGATCGAACATTGCAAAAAATATATAATCTTGAAGAGCAAATAAACTTAACCCGCGAAAAACCAATCCTTGTGGTTGATGATGAGCCGGGGATTCGAGACAGTATCACCAAGATTCTTCAAAAACAAGGTTATACGGTTATGACCGCTGGTGACGGAGAGGAAGGCATTACTATTCTCCGGAGGCATGAGAGTTCCCTCGTTTTAACTGACCTCAAGATGCCTAAAGTCGATGGCGTAACGCTTTTAAGAACAGCAAAAGCAATATCACCGGAGATTGAGGTAATAATGATAACCGGGCATGGAACAGTCGAAGATACTGCCGAACTTATGCATTCTTCCGGGCTGTTTTACCTGCTGCAAAAACCGGTGAACAGGAAAATAGTTGTAGATATCGTTGGAGAAGCTTTAGAAAAGCCTGCTCTGCGTCGCGAAAACAAAAGGTTAAAGACTTCTCAACGGGGAGTAAATGTTATTGGGACAAGCCAGGCTATGAGAAAAGTATTGGCACTGGTCTCACAGGTAGCGTCCAGTTCTGCTACGGTTCTCATAACGGGAGAAAGTGGCGTTGGTAAAGAAGTAATTGCCCAGGCAATTCTCGACCAGAGTACAAGAAATGATAAACCGTTTATAAAAGTAAGCTGTGCAGCACTTCCTGAAACACTGCTTGAGGCTGAGTTGTTTGGTTATGAGCGCGGTGCGTTTACCGGGGCCATTGCCCGGAGGGAGGGACGATTTGAACTTGCCCATGGCGGCACCCTGTTTTTAGATGAAGTGGGTGAAATAACTCCTTCAATTCAGGTTAAACTGCTCCGGGTTCTCCAGAATGGTGAGTTTGAACGGCTGGGTGGGGGTAAAACTTTCAAGGCAGATGTTCGGCTTATTGCTGCAACAAATATTCTACTGAAAGAGGCTGTCGACAACAAACGATTCCGTGAAGATTTATACTATAGATTAAATGTCATTAATATTAAAATACCACCTTTGCGAGAAAGAATAGATGACATTCCATTGTTAGCCCATCATTTTTTGCAGATGTATTGTCAAAAGAATGATAAAAAATTAATTGAAATTTCCAGGGATTCGTTGGAAATTTTATCTAAATATAGTTGGCCCGGGAATGTGAGGGAGCTGGAAAATACTATTGAGCGGGCGGTTGTATTAACACGCGGGGATCAAATAACACTAGAAGATATCCCGGAGGAAATAATCAAATCTGCTCAGGAGAATCCCGTTTTAACAGTAGCAGAACGTATGCTGAGCATCCCCATAGGAACACCTCTTAAGGAAATTGAAAGGATGGTAATGGAAGCAACTCTTAAGCAGTTCAAAGATGATAAGAATATTGCTTCAAAAATATTAGGAATTTCAACAAGAACAATTTATCGCAGATTTGATAAAAGCAAAGACGAAAAAGAAGAGAACGAATAAACGGTTGTCAATATGTCAAGTAGCTGTTTTTGCATTATATTAGTGTTCATTTTCATATTAGAATTTTATCACATAATGTTGCAGTTATAATGGCTTTGCCAAAATGGCAATTCTGGGAGCCAGTTTATTGCTAAAATGGAATGCTTATAAGCCGCTGAAAATATAAATAATAAAGCATAATCAATAAATTATAAATGCCATGGCAATATTTATCGCCTTGGCATTTATTTTGCTCTCTATTCAATGAAAATTCGCTGGCAATCAACCTGATGATTGTGGACCCGGTAATCCCCTCGGAGAAGAATTTTCAACCTGATAACGCTTGCTGATATGGGTTGATTGCCAGCCCCCCTCCTGAAAAGGAGCGGGTTAATGGACAAATACGAAACGAAATAGAAGAACAAAATGTTCGAAAATTGGCAGTCAATCCCCTATCACCCCAATAAAAAAATAACCCCAAATATCCCCTCTAAATTACCCTTAGTTGCTGTAGATTGATTGATGGGATTGACTGCCAATCCCCCCTTTTTTAACATAGATAAAAACCCAGGCACCATGCTCAAAGAGCGTCTATGAACCATAGAGTTTACGCACCGTTCAAGCAAGGGAGAGATTCTTGAATAGATAGCTTAGATAGCTTGAAAAAATTCTTGACACATCAGCCGCGTATGAGTAAATACTGCATACTGAACAAAAGTCTGATGATGCTTGTATAACAGCTTAAAGATCATAAATTAATGTAAACAGGGAGGTAGACGTGAATAGCATTGTATGTTTAAAACAGGTTCCTGATACAGAAGCACAGATCAGAGTAAAGCCGGATGGTTCTGATGTTCTTTTACAGGATGTTAAGTTTATTATTAATCCGTATGATGAGTATGGGGTTGAAGAAGCACT
>CAYXQK010000189.1:0-7065 GCA_964467445.1 uncultured Syntrophaceae bacterium | reverse complement strand
TCCGATAATAGGCCCGAGGCCGACCGCACAGCGGGCAGCGATTATAGTCCCGGACAGGGAATTTAGCCGATCTTTTTGCCTTCGCGATTAAAGATTTTTTTGCCAAACCAATGCCTCCACGGAAAATTTTCCGCAAACCTCAATTTTTAAAGGGCACGCCCATTAGCTTTAACAGCTGCCTGGCTTCCTCGTCGGTCTTCGCCGAGGTGGTAATCACAATATTCATCCCTTTGACTTTATCGATTTTGTCATAGTCGATTTCCGGAAAGATAATTTGCTCCTTCAGACCCATGGCAAAATTGCCTCTTCCATCAAAAGATTTTGGAGAAATACCCCTGAAATCCCTGACTCTGGGAAGGTTCACATTGACCAGCCGATCAAAAAACTCATACATCCGCTCACTTCTCAGGGTCACACAACACCCGATTGACATCCCCTGACGGAGCTTGAAGGTCGCGATGGATTTTCTGGCCTTCGTAATAACCGGCTTCTGTCCCGTGATCAGCGCAAGCTCCTGAACGGCGCCATCCAGAATTTTGATATTTTGGATCGCCTCGCCAAGCCCCATATTCACGACAATTTTCTCAATTCTCGGCACTTCCATACGGTTCTTGTACTTGAAAGCCTTGATTAAGGCTGGTACGACTTCCTTCTCATAATATGTTTTTAATCTTGCCATTTTTCGACCTATGCATCCAAGATTTCGCCGCATTTTTTACAGACGCGGACTTTTTTCCCATCATCCAGAAGCTTATAGCCAATCCGGACACCAACGTCACATTTACTGCATGCAAACATGACGTTCGATATTTGCAGGGGTGATTCCTTCTCAACGATGCCACCCTTGCCTCGAGCATCAGGCCGCTGATGTTTCTTGATAAAGTTGATCTTTTCAATGACAACCTTTTTGCCCCCGCCGATCATCTTCATGATCTTGCCGGTCTTTCCTTCTTCCTTACCGGCAATGACCTTGACGGTGTCGCCTTTTTTCAGCTTTACTTTCTGCATCTTTTGAGTCCTTTGTGTGATCGTAAACCTATTACAGAACCTCCGGCGCCAGAGAGATGATTTTCATAAACTGCTTCGCCCTGAGCTCGCGGGCAACGGGCCCGAATATCCTCGTGCCTACCGGTTCCATCTGATTATTAATCAGCACCGCTGAGTTATCATCAAACTTCAGAAAGGATCCATCCGGCCGGCGGGTTTCCTTGGCTGTCCGCACGATGACGGCCTTCATGACATCTCCTTTTTTGACTTTCGAATTCGGTATGGCCTCTTTGACGGACACCACAATGACATCCCCCACGCCGGCATATCTCCTTTTCGAGCCGCCCAGAACCTTTATACATGCAACTTTTTTTGCACCGGAATTATCCGCCACATTTAAAACAGTCTGCATCTGAATCATAAAGAACCCCGCCTATCTGACTGCCTTCTTCGCTATTTTGCTTTTTCGAGAATCTCACGCATCCGCCAGCGCTTATCATGGCTCAACGGACGTGATTCAACGATAATAACTTGATCACCCACATGACAACGATTGAGCTCATCATGTGCTTTATACTGCTGATAGCTTCTGATATATTTGCGGAAAACCGAATGCTTTACGAGTCTCTCCGCCCGGACGACAATGGTCTTGTCCATTTTATTGCTGACCACGATTCCCTTGATGGTTCTTTTATTGCCACGACTAACCATGGATTACGTGCGAACCTCCTTTTCCCTCTGAACCGTTTTTATACGGGCAATGTCTCTGCGAACACGATTCAACATGGCCGGCGATTCCAACTGACCCGTCGAGTGACGCAGGCGCAGGCGAAACATTTCCTCCGTCATTTCTCTGTGCTTCTGGTTCAATTCGTCCACATTCAAATCTTTGATTTCCTTAATTTTCATCAGACAGCTCCCTTGTCAGAAATTTCGTGGATATGGAAAGCTTGTGGGAGGCCAGCCGGAACGCCTCGCGTGCTTCTTCCCTGGACACGCCCTCCATCTCGTAGAGAACAAATCCGGGCCGCACCACCGCCACCCATTCTTCCGGAGCTCCCTTTCCCTTCCCCATGCGCGTTTCTGCCGGTTTCCGGGTAACGGACTTGTGAGGAAAAACCCTGATCCATATTTTGCCGCCTCTTTTGACATGGCGTGTCATGGCAACACGGGCCGCTTCGATCTGCCTGGCTGTGACCCAGCCGCACTCTGTTGCCTGCAGACCAAATTCACCAAAGGTGACCTGGCTGCCACGGATCGCTTTTCCCCCCATGCGTCCTCGCTGCAACTTTCTATATTTAACTCGCTTCGGTGATAGCATATGATGAGAACCCCAGTATTTGCTCCCAATGTCCTTTGACAGGACGGTGGGTCTATTTCTCCTTTTCTTTCCTTACAGGCAGAACTTCTCCATGAAAGATCAGCACTTTCACGCCGATCAGCCCGTAAGCCGTGTGGGCTTCAGCAAAACCGCAATCAATATCGGCCCTGAGCGTATGCAGAGGCACCCTTCCCTCGCGGTACCACTCTGAGCGGGCCATCTCCGTCCCCCCCAGCCTGCCTGCGCAACCGACCCTGATACCCTTTGCGCCAAACTTGAGCGCCGATGTTACACATTTTTTCATTGCTCTGCGAAAGGCAACACGTCTCTCCAGTTGTAGGGCAATATTTTCTGCAACCAGCTGCGCATCAATTTCCGGCTTCCGCACCTCGAGAATATTGATGATGATCTCACTTTTGGTGACGTTCTCTTCAAGGTCCTTTTTGAGTTTATCAATTTCAGACCCCTTTTTGCCGATGATAATTCCCGGACGGGCCGTGTAGATATTCACCTTGGCCTTGGTTGCCGCCCTCTCTATCTCGATGCGGGAAATACCGGCATGAAATAATTTCTTTTTGAGGTATCTTCTGATCTTGATATCCTCATGAAGAAATCCTTTATAATGCTTATCGGCAAACCAGAGCGACTGCCATGTTTTGATGCCGCCCAGCCTTAACCCGATTGGGTTAACCTTCTGCCCCAAACTGTCACCTCCTCAATCCTTACTGTTCATCCAGGATGATTGTGATATGGCTCATTCGTTTTTTAATCGCAGCGGCCCTTCCCTGCGCCCGGGCCCGCCATCTCTTCAATGACGGTCCCTGATCTACAAAAATACTTTTTACGTAAAGAATCGTGTCATCGATATTCGGATTCTGCTTGGCATTGGCAACCGCGGATTTTAATACCTTCCCAATCACACCCGCCGCATACTTCCGTGTAAAAATCAGGATTTTCTCTGCCTCCTGAACTTTCTTCCCCCGGACCAAATCCGCCACAAGTCTTGCCTTCTGCGGAGACATCCTGATAAATTTAGCAATTGCTTTTGCTTCCATAATCTTAATAAACTCCAGAGTATGATCTCAATGGCAAAAGATCATTTGCGTACTTTCGACTTTCGATCACCGGCGTGACTGTAAAATGTTCTTGTCGGCGAAAATTCACCGAGCTTATGACCCACCATGTTTTCCGTCACGAAAACCGGAACAAATTTCTTTCCGTTGTGGACGGCGAAGGTTTGCCCGATTAATTCAGGAACCACCGTTGAGCGCCGTGACCAGGTTTTAATGACACTTTTGCTTCCTGAACTCTCTGCCTTCCTGACCTTTTCAAGAAGCTTTTCCTCAATATATGCACCCTTCTTGACTGAACGCGCCACTTTAACCTCTTCTTTTCACAATGTATTTATCTGTGCTCTTATTCGTCCTTGTCTTATGACCTTTCGTCGGCACACCCCAGGGGGTACAGGGATGACGTCCGCCGGAAGATTTTCCTTCTCCGCCGCCCATCGGGTGATCGACCGGATTCATGGCGACACCGCGAACTTTCGGGCGCCTGCCATGCCACCTTGTCCTTCCAGCCTTGCCGATACTGACGTTTTCGTGATCAATATTCCCGACCTGACCGACCGTCGCCTTACAGGCCAGCAACACTTTCCTCACCTCTCCGGAGGGAAGTCTTACCTGCGCGTATCCCTCTTCCTTGGCCATCAGCTGTCCATAGGTTCCAGCACTCCTGATCATCTGCGCCCCGCGCCCGATTTTGAGTTCCAAGTTATGGATCAGAGAACCCAATGGCAGATTCTTCAGGGAATCCGTATTCCCAGGCTTGATATCGACTTTTTCACCGCTGATCACCACGTCCCCGACACTGACCTTGTTCGGAGCAATAATATATCGCTTATCGCCGTCACTGTAATGGATCAGGGCAATCCTGGATGTTCTGTTCGGGTCGTATTCAATGGATGCCACTTTCCCCGGCACTTCGGCTTTATCGCGACGAAAATCAATCAAGCGGTATTTCTGTTTATGGCCGCCGCCGATATGCCGACCGGTAATCCTCCCATGGCAGTTACGCCCGCCCGATTTTTTCAGGGGCCGCAAAAGACTTTTTTCGGGATCAGACGTGGTGATTTCCTTGAAATCAGAACAGGTCTGAAACCGCCGTCCTGGTGATGTGGGTTTATACTTTCTGATCGCCATTCCTACAATCCTTCTCTTCTATACGCCTTCGTATACTTCAATGCGACTGCCCGGTAACAGGGTGACAATGGCCTTTTTCCACGAACGTTTCCGACCGACAACCTTCCCCACCCGTTTCTTCTTGCCCGCCACGTTCATCACATGCACATTTAGAACCTTGACCTTAAAAAGCTTTTCCACGGCAGTGGCGATCTCGATCTTATTGGCCCTCGTATCCACCTCAAGCGTATATTTATTGGTTTCATCCTTTGCGATCGCGCTCTTTTCGGTAATGAGCGCTCTCTTTATGACATGATATGCTTCCATTATGACGTCAATGCCCCTTCAATCTTTTTTACCGAGGGTTCCAGGAAGACCACATGCTCATGATTCAACAGATCATAGACATTGATTCCCTCTGCTCTAATCAGCTTGACTCCCTGGATATTTCGACATGATTTTTCCAGAATAGCGTTTGATTGATCGAGAACAAACAAGGCCTTTTTCAATCCGAAACGGTCAAACACCGCCTTGAATTTCTGTGTCTTGATCTCTTCCATGGGAAAATCTCTTAATACAATGATCCGCTGCTCCTTCATTTTCAAGCTCAGAGCGGAAATCAGGGCCAATTTTCGGATCTTCTTCGGTACCCTGATGGAATAGTCCCTGGGATGCGGACCAAAGACGGTCCCACCGCCCCGCCAAAGAGGTGATCGGCTGGTTCCCGAACGGGCGCGGCCTGTCCCTTTTTGACGCCAGGGCTTTTTCCCGCCGCCCCGGATATCGCATCTCTCCTTTGTGGAGGCCGTTCCAAGGCGCCGTGAACGCATCTGCATCCTGACTGTTTCATATAGTGCAGCCTCGTTTGCTTCAGCGCCAAATACGGCATCGCTTACTTCCAGTTGCGATACTTTGTTGTTATCGATATCATATACATCCAAAACCGGCATAATCACTCCCGCCCTAACTGCGAACCCTCTTTTTCGCCTTTTTAATCAGAACCATCCCCGTTTTTCCGCCTGGAATGGAGCCCTTGATCAGAATCAGATTCTGGTCAGATCTTACGGCCCAGATCACCATGTTCTGGATGGTCTTCCGCTCGCTCCCCATGTGACCGGGCATTTTTTTCCCCTTGAAGACCCTGGACGGATCCGCACTGGCGCCGATGGACCCAGGCGCCCGATGAAACATGGAACCATGGGTAGCCCGCCCCCCGCTGAAACCGTGCCTTTTGATGACCCCGGCAAATCCCTTCCCTTTAGAGGTCCCGACCACATCCACATACTCACCGGCCTGGAATAGATCCGCATTCAACTCCTGGCCGACAACGTGATCGCCTGCGGCGGCTTTAAATTCACGTAGAAACCTGAAATTGCCCTTATCGGCCTTCTTGAAGTGTCCCTGAAGGGGCTTGGCGACATTCTTCCGCTTGATCCGTCCATATCCCAGCTGAATGGCCTCGTATCCATCCGTTTCCATGGTTTTTTTCTGAATCACGACAGATGGCTCTGTCTCCACGACCGTGACAGCAACCGCTGCGCCATCGTCAGAAAAGACCTGGGTCATGCCCAATTTTCTACCTATGATACCCATTTCCATCGTCTTCACGCCGCCTGCAACCAAGCGCGCCTCTCTCAAAAAGACGGGAGATAAATCTTCATTCATCTCCCATCATCCGTCGATTTACAATTTTATCTCGACATCCACACCAGCCGAAAGATCCAGTTTCATCAGCGCATCCACTGTTGACTGGGTCGGCTCGATGATGTCAATCAATCGCTTATGCGTTCTGATCTCGAACTGCTCCCTCGATTTCTTGTCCACATGGGGAGATCGATTGACACAATATTTGTTGATTTCCGTCGGCAGGGGAACTGGACCGGCAACGCGGGCGCCTGTTCGCTTGGCCGTCTCAACGATGTCCTCAACAGAGCGATCGAGCAGCTTATGGTCGTATGCCTTAAGCCTGATTCTAATTTTTTGGTCTTTCATGGTTGTTGTCGTCGTCACATCCGTATTTATTTTTTATTCAATAATCTTGCTGACCACGCCTGAGCCAACGGTCCTTCCGCCTTCACGGATAGCAAAACGGAGCTGTTCCTCCATGGCAATCGGGGTGATGAGTTGAATCTCAAGATTGACATTATCGCCAGGCATGACCATTTCCACGCCTTCGGGCAGGGTACAGACGCCCGTCACGTCCGTCGTTCGGAAATAGAACTGGGGACGATAGCCTGCAAAAAATGGGGTATGACGGCCGCCTTCCTCCTTGGTCAGGATGTAGACGACGGCATTAAATCGGGTATGCGGGGTGATGGATCCCGGTTTTGCCAAAACCTGCCCCCGCTCAACTTCTTCACGCTTGGTCCCTCTGAGCAGCACGCCAATATCGTCGCCTGCACGTCCTTCATCGAGGGTTTTACGGAACATCTCGACGCCCGTGCAAACCGTCTTGAACGTCGGCCGAATGCCAATAATTTCCACTTCCTCCCCGGTTTTGATGATCCCCCGATCTACTCTGCCGGTGACAACGGTCCCACGGCCGGCAATGGAAAAAACATCCCCGACGGGCATCAG
>CAYXQK010000188.1:0-2889 GCA_964467445.1 uncultured Syntrophaceae bacterium | reverse complement strand
TAATTCCACAACTTCTTCCACGGACGACGTTCTGCGTGATCCTGTCGTTTCTTGCGGCGCTGATCCTCACCCTCTATCGAACATGGCTCTACTATGAGAGGGCGGCGGCGCTCAGCGAGCTTACCTTGAAGCAGCGTCTCCGCTTGTTCTGGGTCGGGTTTCGTCTGGACTCCGTCATCGTCAGCCGGACCACTATTGCCCTGGTTCTCATCCTGCTGTTTCTGCCCGAATCGGCTGCGAAAACCTGTAACATCGTTTTTCGTATCTTCGCGGCAATCGTTTTCTTCGTTATTTTACTTGCCGAAACAGCAGGGGTCTACTTTTTTCGCTACTACGATTTCCGGCCCAACTATCTCGTTCTTGAGTACGGTGCTGATCCAGAAGTGTTTCGTGCAATTTCCAAAGCATATCCTTTATTCCGCATCATAGTACTGAGTGTTCTGGGCACTCTGATAGCGTTCTTCATCCTCCCCCGGGCTGTTTATCTCCACGCCGGCAACGATAGCGGGGTTTTCCTCTGGTGGTGGGACCGGGTGGGGATTTTTCTCTGTCTTTTGCTGATTGGTTTTGCCACCCG
The DNA here is from genome assembly GCA_964467445.1 of uncultured Syntrophaceae bacterium. Lineage (GTDB taxonomy): Bacteria > Desulfobacterota > Syntrophia > Syntrophales > Fen-1087 > JAPLJM01. The sequence continues at coordinate 2,312 of CAYXQK010000188.1, read as the reverse complement.
GGGTACGCTGTCTCACCGCTCACTGAATCCCAGTTTTGCTGCGGTCTCGCAGAACCGCATTGCCAATGAAATCGCCGGATGCGGTATTTTCAACGTTCTGTATGGGTGGGGACATCAGCTGCAGAACGAATTCACCGATCTCAGAACCGTCATAAAACTTCTTCCGCCCGCTGAAGCGATGCAACGGGCGCAGGCGGTGCTGTCAGTGCAGGGGCGCTTGACGTATGATGCGCCGAATCCTCTCGTGCGTGTTATTAATCCCGGTACGCCAGCACAGCCCTTGAATGTCGTTTTGGTGGTCATGGAAAGTTTCACCAACCGGCTCGTTGGCGCGGTTGGCGGCAGCCCGGCCCTGACACCTGAGTTTGATAAATTGGCCGCCCGGGGCATTCTTCTGGAACAGTGTTATGCGACCGGGGAAAGGACCATTCAGGGTTTGGAAGCTGCTGTCTCATCGTTTCCGCCGCTTCCCGGCGCCGGAGTTGTGAAGCGGCCGCATGCGCGGCAAAGCTTTGCGACCCTTGCCGGCATCCTGAAAGAACGGGAGTACGAAACGCTGTTCCTGTACGGCGGACAGGGTACGTTTGATCACATGCGCGGATTTTTTCTGAACAATGGGTTCAACACGTTTATAGAAGAGAAGGACTTTAAAAATCCGATATTTCGTGGCGCCTGGGGCGTCTCGGATGAGGATTTGTTCAGCCGCGCCGATCAGGAATTTCGCAGGCTCACGGAACAGGGCCGTAATTTCTTCGCCACGATACTCACTGTTTCACTCCATTCACCGTGGGAATATCCATTGGCTCGAATCCAGCCTCTTCAGGCCGGCACACCGGTTCCGCAGGGTTTCGTACTGGAGGAGCTGAACAACTTCCTGTACGCGGATTACGCTGTCGGGAAGTTTATGCGAGAGGCTCGTAACGCTCCCTATTTTGCTGATACCGTGTTTGTATTCGTCGGTGATCATGGGGTCCATCTTCGCGGTCGCGATCTGATTCCCGTTGACGATTATCTTGTCCCCGCGCTGTTTTATGCACCCGACCGTCTGCTGCCGAAGCGTGACGGCACTGTAACGAGTCAAATCGATCTTCCGCCGACAATCATGGGAATTCTTGGAGGCGAGTATCGAAGCCCGTTTTTTGGCCGCGATGTGCTGAGTTCAGATGGTGATACAAATTTCGCCATCATCATCTATAATAAAAAAAGGTATGGAATCGTCTCCGGGTCGCAGCTGGTAGTCCTGACCGAAACCGGAGAGACGCTGGCCTATGAACGCAGCAATGTCAATGCATCATGGCTGCCGGTTACAGTATCATTGCAGCATCAGGAGATCAGCCGTAATGCCAGAGCGTTGCTTGGCGCTGCTGAAAAGCTTTTGATAAGCGGCTGTTACAACACTGCCGCACACTCAAACAATGTAAAACAGAGTGTCTGAAACGAGTGGCGAGTAAAGAGGTAACAGGCAATAGGCACGAGGCAGTAGGCAATAGTGACAGGTGAAAATCCAGTTTGTTAACACTATACATCCTCGCCACCTTGAGCAGCTTACAGATCAAGCCTCCGGCTCTGCCGAAGGTGCATGCCTGATTCACATTTTAAAAAAGGAGGGGTAATGCTTGAAATAAATGTCCCTGGCTTTGGAATAATAAGGCTTGAACATCTGGTGTGTGATTTCACCGGGACCCTCTCTGTAGATGGCAGGCTGCTGCCCGGCGTGAAAGAGAAAATCGAGAGGCTCGCGCAACATGTTACGGTGCACGTTGTCACTGCCGACACCTGCGGGACCGCCAGAGATGAGCTGCAGAATATGCCGTGCAGCATTACCGTGCTTTCAGCTGCCGACCACGATATCCAGAAAGAGGAGTATGTAAAAAAGCTCGGTGCCGACCACGTGGTTGCCGTGGGCAACGGCAACAATGACCGGAGAATGCTGCGTGCGGTTCGTCTGGGGATAGCGGTGATAGAAGGGGAGGGTGCTTCAGCACAGGCAATGATGGCTGCCGCGATAGTATCGAGAAACATTGATGATGCGTTCAACCTGCTGCTCAACCCGACGCGGTGCAAGGCGACGCTTAGGTTTTGAAAGGTAAAAAGGTCAATCGGTGAATGGGTGAGTCGGTGAAGAGGTAATTGAAGTGATTGGCATAAAAACCCTACAAATCCAGAACTCCTAAACTTTGCAAATCATGTCAGTGAATGGGTTAATCGGTAAATCGCTCTGTTACTATTGTCTATATGCCGAAACGGCTCAAAAAATATACACGGTGGTACAAAAGGAATAGCTATATGAACACAACGCTTAAAACTACGCA
>CAYXQK010000187.1:0-2740 GCA_964467445.1 uncultured Syntrophaceae bacterium | reverse complement strand
CTGACGTGGGTGTAGATCTGGGTTGTCGTGATCTGGCTGTGCCCAAGCATCATCTGGACGGAGCGGAGGTCCGCCCCATGCTCCAGGAGATGGGTGGCAAAGGAATGCCGGAGGACGTGGGGATGGACCTTCGGAAGCAGTCCGGCCGCCCTGGCATAGGTTTTCATCATCTTCCAGAAGCCCTGGCGGGTGAACGGCCCGCCGAGACGGGTGAGGAAAAGCGCGTCCGCGTTTTTTCCGGCCGCAAATTCCGTCCGGGCTTTTTCCAGATAGCGGGCGACGGCCTTGGCCGCCGATTTTCCCAGGGGAACAATCCTCTCCTTGGCTCCTTTGCCCCGGCAGAGGATATATTCGTCTTTCAACCGGACATCGGCCGGACGGAGCGAGACGAGCTCGGTCACGCGCAAGCCGGAGGCGTACATGACTTCGAGCATCGCCCGGTCGCGGAGGCCGCGGGCCTCGGCCTTGTCGGGTTTCTCCAACAACGTCTTCACTTCGGTTTCCGATAAGCACTTGGGAAGAGCCGACCAGGACTTCGGGGCCGTCAAATGAGCGGCCGGGTTCTTGTCCAGGCGGCCGTCGACCAGAAGAAACCGGTAAAACGACTTGAGGACGGAGATCCGGCGGGCCAGCGACCTCGCGCCCAGACCGGCCTTGCTTTCGCTTCGGACAAAGGCTGTCAGGTCGGATTCCCTGGCCTCCCTCCAGGGCCGCTTTTCCCGGGAAAGAAACAGGAGAAACCGGTCGAGGTCGCGGCCATAGGCGGCCCGAGTATTTTCGGACAATCCCTTCTCGACCGATAGAAAACGGAGAAATTCGGTCCGGATCTCGTCGGCGGACGGCGCCGGGATCATTCGAGGAAGGACAGGTTCTCCCGCTCCCGGCCGATGGACGTCAACGGTCCGTGGCCGGGGAGGACTTCCAAGTCGTCGGGGAGCGTCATCAACCGCTCACGGATGGACCGCTCGATCTGCTTCTGGTCGCCGCCGGGAAGGTCGGTCCGGCCCACGCCCTCAAAAAAGAGCGTATCTCCCGAAAGAAGGAACCCGTCGGCTAAAAGGCTGATGCTTCCCGGCGAATGGCCGGGCGTATGGATCACCCGCAGCACCCCGCGGCCGATGAGAATCTCGTCGCCGTCTTTGAGAAACTGGTCCGGCGGCGGGGAATCTTTGGCTCCGAGGAACAGGCTCAGCTCGAGCTGGTTCAACCGGGGCTGGCGGTCCTTGTCACCGGCGTGCATGGACAGGGGAACGTTGTACTTATCCTTCATGTCCCGGTTGGCCCCGATGTGGTCGATATGGCCGTGGGTGTTGAGGATTCCCATGGGCTTCAGCTCTTCCTCGGCAATGACCGGGAAGATGCGGTCGGCATCCGCCCCGGGGTCGACGATCAGGCAGTCCTTGGTTTCCTCGTCGTAGATGAGATAGCAGTTCGTCTCGAGAGGGCCGACGACGATCATCTGGTATTTCATCGCTTCATTCTCTCTTCGGAGGCCATCATAGGGGGAATCCTTCTCCCCTGTCAAGCCGGGTCCGGTTTTCGGGCCGGCGGGAGATGGGATATAATGCCGGGCGTGTCGAACGTGCTTCCCTGGCAGATGGAAATCGCCCGCCGGTCTCTGAAAAAAAAGGAAAAGATCGACCTGATCGAAAAGCGGGTCGCGGTCGGGCCCCGCGACATCTGCCTCGACCTCGGCTGCGCCCAAGGGATCCTGAGCTGGTTTCTCCGGAAGAAAGGCGGCCGGTGGGTTCATACCGACCTCGATTACGAAAACCTCAGGACCAGCCGGGAGCTTCTCGGCTCGGGATTCGTCCAGATGGGAGCCCCCGCTCTCCCCTTCAAGTCCGGCGCGTTTGACCGGCTCTTTTGCCTCGATTTCCTCGAGCACGTCGACGACGATCGGACAACGGCCGCAGAAATCGCCCGGGTGCTGAGACCGGGCGGAACGCTGGTTCTCATCGTCCCCCGGACGGGGCCGTTCATCGTCATGCAGAAGATCCGGCCGGCCGCCGGCCTCAAGCTCGAATTTTACGGCCATAAGCGGGAGGGTTATACGCTGGTCGAGCTGGAAAAGCTCCTCGGCCGGGCCGGCCTCCGGATCACCCGGCACACGACCTATTCCCGGTTTTTCACCGAGCTGCTTGAGCTGGTTCTCAACGCCCTCTATGTGAATTTCTTCTCCGCCAAGCCCGAGGCGAAGCTCCGGGACGGCCACATTCGGCCGGCCACACCGGGGGAATTCGCCGCCCAAGGGAAGGCGTTCAAGCTGTATAAAATGGTCTACCCGCTTTTCTGGCTCTATTCCAAGCTCGACACATTGCTTTTTTTCCAGCGCGGGTACGCCCTGATGATCTGGGCGGAAAAACAAATCCCGCCGCCCGGCAAGGAGACATAACATGGCCATAACCCTGGATGGAAGAAGCCTCACCCTGGAGAAGCTCGTCCGCATCGCCCGCGGGGGGGAATCCGTCGAGGTTGCGCCCGAATCCCTGGCGAAAATCAAAGCCTGCCGGGCCATGATCGAGGACAAGATCAAGGCCGGCGAGATCATGTACGGCATCAACACCGGGATCGGCGAGTTCTCCGAGGTCGTCCTCAACGACGAACAGGTCAACCAGTTCCAGAAATACCTGATCTACAACCACGCCGCCGGAATCGGAGACCCCGCTCCCATCGAGCATGTCCGGGCGGCCATGGCCGGACGGATCAATGTCCACGCCCGCGGGCGCTCGGGCTGTCG
>CAYXQK010000186.1:0-3830 GCA_964467445.1 uncultured Syntrophaceae bacterium | reverse complement strand
CCTGACCAGAGTCGCCAATTCTCCAAGTACCCTGTTCCTCTCAAGACTTGCCATTTTGTCAGCCTTCAGGAGATCCATAAATTCATAGGGGTCTGAAGGATGGATGACATCGTTATAAGCCTGACCGAACAATCTCATTCCGTGGGCAAAGGGAATACAATAATCATCGTAGGCTTTCAGCCATTTGTCATTGATAAGATGACGTTTTTCAATCTCTCTTGCAAGGTCCTTGTCGGCAAGTTGGCGAATGTCGATCGATGAGAGATCCTTGGCGTCCTTGTCCATTGACGGAAGAATCTCCCCTTCTATCTTGGTTCGAAGCATCTTCAAGTTTTCAAAACTCCTTGTCAAGCTGACATACCATGGCCGAAGATCAGTTGTCTTATCGGAAGAAATGGTTGTAATAGGCCTTGATTGGAGGGTATAGAGGGATGAGTTTCGAAGAGAAAACTCTACGTCTTGCGGAGAACCGAACAGATTCTCGCAACGTTTTCCCATTAAAAATACCCTTCGAACATCTCTGGGTTTTAAGGGTGGTTTTGTCCTTATCTCCCCTGACAATTCAACGAGGGTTATTCCTTCCCGGGAGGGCTCCATTGCCTTATCCCTTTGAGAAGCATAATGTGACACAAGCTTGCCTGTGTCCCTTGCAAGGATCCACCTATCAGGTTCAACCGTACCATCCACCAACCCCTGGTTGAGTCCGTACACAGACTCCACAACAGACTGCGAGCTATTCACTGGATTCATGGTAAATGCCACTCCTGATCGGTCACCAAGGAGAACTTCCTGAATAACGACAGCCATGGAGCTGCTGTTGACGTCGAGACCAAGTTCTTTTCGATAGAGGAGTGCCCTGTCAGACCAGAGAGAGGACCAAACAAGACGAATATGGTCCAGGATACGGTCGATTCCGGTAACATTTACAAAGGATTCGTGGAGACCTGCGAAGGAGATGTTCGAAGCATCTTCTCCCGGGGCTGACGACCTAACCACAACGGACACCTCGGCGAAACGTTTTTGAATCGAGCGCGCCATACTTGTTCTCATGTCCAGCGGTATTGGTGTATTAATAAAGAGATTGCGAATCCTGAGGGATGCATCCCAGATCTCTTCCCAACGCATGTCGGCGAAGTTTTTTCGATTCAGTTCGAACAATATCCTGGGCAAGAGTCCTGTGTTGGATACATATGTCTTGTATGCCTCAACAGTGACACACACAAAGTCGGGGATTTTTAGCCCTTTTCTGATCATTGTCGCAAGAGCATAGGCCTTACCGCCAACAGTATCCCGATTGGATTCAGAAATTTCGCCTGGAGACAGGATGTGACTCATCAGTGTATATGATATTCCAGAACCTGCTGGAAGCGTGTCACCGCATAGTACGTATCCACATCAACGACCACGAGTGCGCAGGTAGGAGATGAAACGAATTCTCTCAGGTAAGGATGTTTGGCAAGGTAGAGTTGAAGGAAGCTGTTCTCCTTGGTGGTAATTACTTCCCTAGCCTTTCCTGTAGCAGTGACGGCCATGGCATTTCGAAAATCAGCAGCCTCGTTGGTGCGATTGTCAATGAGCAATGCTACGGCAGGATTTGACGAGAGGTAGCCAAATTTCCTTGTTGACCGTGTCGTTGCAAAGATGATTGTTTTCAGATCGTCTGTTGCTGCAAAAGCAACGAGGCTTGCGTAAGGTTTCTCTTCATGTTGTGTTGCCAGAACAGCCAATCTTCTCGATAAAAAGAGGGATTGAATATGGTTTCTGAGATCGGTTTCCCAATTTACAGGGCAGGCCTCGATATCATCGAGGGGTCCGCAGGCAACGAGCAATGGGTTGTCTGTCTGAAGGTTGACATGGGAATGAAGTTTTTTGTTGTTTTCCAGGGTCAACAGGATAAGACGATAGAGCGCAAGGAGGATGTTGCCAGCTTCAGTAGGATTGATGTCCTCAGAAACGGAAGCGATGGCGTCGTGATCAATCCCGAGGCGTTCACAGATCCACAGCGTCTGATGCCATTCAGGAAGCCACACAAGACTTTCAGACATTGCTTCGGTTGAACCAAATTTCCTGAGGAATGGTCTTAGGTCAAGGACGTAATAAATATTTTCCCCAAAAGGTGAAGGTGCATCGATTGTTTGTGATCTATCCCATACGAAGCAGCCTACCTGGGGCTCCCACAACAGGCCCGCATCCTTCATTCTGGCGGCGATGTTGCAGTGTTTCCTGGTGAAAGGTATTGAAGGGACATGGCTTCCCTGATCCCAATGTCTTTCCACGATATGATGAGATTAATTACTTTATGAGTAAATGTCAAATGTATATCTTCGGCGCCCCAATCTTGGATGGAAGCACCCCAGGAAAGCTCCCTCCGGAGTCCAGAAAAAAAGACTGAATGTCGGAGGGAATCCTACATGACATACAAATATCCCGCTGTTTGCGGCGAGTTTTAAGAAAACTGGGCAGGGGGTAGTTCGATGAAGAACATTCCCTGCCCAGTAAACATTGGCGGTTTAGTTTCTTATTCTAATTATGGCACTACTGGCGGTGGACAAGCCCTGATACAGGCCTTGAAAGTCACCCTGCAGGCTGTCAATGCTGGATTCACGTCCTCGCGGCAATCATCCCTGCAAGCAAAGGCAAAGAGTTGTGCCCCGTCGATACATGCATCACGTCCCACAGTCCCAGGATCGTTGTTGGAACGGCAGACAGCTTTGGCAGCCTCAAGTTTTGTCTGACAATCTGCTTTGCAGGCTCCAAGATCTGTCAGGGGAGTAAAAACACAAACATCATACGCTGCCCTGCATAATTCCGCGTCTTCATGGTTCACGTTGCGACACTCATCCTTATACACCTGGAATTCTTCAACGCATGCCTTAACGCACTCAATCTTTAACGTTTTTGCTCCTGCCACACATCCAGGGTTCCATTTCACGGCGACTGCCGACGAGCTAAACATCAATACTCCGGAAAAAATGATGGCCAAAGAACATAAAATAATTTTTGCTTTCATATTTTGCCTCCTAATATTTTTATTCCCCTCGGCATTTCCTGTATTGTATTCTACGGGGAATCATTTTTCAAGTCAACTTTTCTTATTGACGACTCGTGCTTAATTACATTCACCTCCTTTTAAGAGATCGATGGTTTTTCTATAATCCTCGTCCTAAGTGATTCTATCCTCTCTTTAAATTGTGTTATTTTTTTCTTAGAAAGGCGATGATCAATATCATCCGTTATCCGGTCAAAAATGCTGTTGATAACGTCGGCGAGTTCATATAGGGGGAAAGGAGAGTCCTGAACGCCATGTCTGACCACCATTTATATTTGAAATTCTATACGAGAGAGGGTAAACTGAAATATCAAATAAACAAGGGGGTAATTATGTCAAGAAGGAAGTCAATCGTTTCATGCGTACTTATTATTGTGAGTCTTTTGTTGGTTTGCGGGACAGTTTTTGCAGCGGAAAAAGCTGCCAAAGCAAAACCGATCAAAATCGGGGTAGTGTTTATATCATCTGGCCCTATGGGTGGGTATGGTAAGCACGGTAACCAGGCTGTGCAAATGGCTATCGATGAGATCAATGCCAGTGGCGGAATCCTTGGCCGCAAGGTGGAGGCAATCTTCGATGACGATAAGCTCAAACCTGATGTGGGTGCGGAAATCGTAAAGAAGTTCATCGAAAAGGACAAGGTGGATTTTATCATCGGACCAACTTCCAGCGCAGTTGCCGTGCCGGTAGCTAAGCTCGCCAATGAGAAGAAGAAAATCCTTGTGCTCACCCAGGCAGCCGCGAACTCCATGACGGATGCCCAGTTTGGTCGTTACCAGTT
>CAYXQK010000185.1:0-2514 GCA_964467445.1 uncultured Syntrophaceae bacterium | reverse complement strand
CATCTCAACGAAATAATTGATATTGTTATCCTTGCTTGTGCGGATGTCATAGGGAAAGCCCGTCGCCAGCAGGCCGTGAGAGAGGATCGCCGTCGCCGAAACCGAAAGTTTCCGGCCGTTCAGACAGGCCCCTGCCCCCTTCTCGGCGGTGAACATCTCATCGAGCATCGGGTTGAAGACGACACCCAGATCGATTTCACCTTTTCTTTCAAGGGCAATGGACACACAGAAGACGGGGTAACCGTGGGCATAATTCGTCGTCCCGTCCAGGGGATCGACAATCCAGCGAAAGGATGAGTTGTTCCGGGTCGCGGCAGATTCTTCAGACAGAACGTCATGGCCGGGATATTGCCGGCGGATGGCCGACAGGATCAACGCTTCGGACATCCGGTCGGCTTCGGTCACGATATCGATTTCGCCTTTGAATTCGATGGTATGTCGATCATTGAGCTTGCCCTTCAGAAGCAGCCCGGCTTCTCTGGCGATCGTCGTTGCAAATGACAGATATTCGTTCATGCGTTTCCATTTCCCCGCAATGAGATGCGGCCCTGTCTACCACGCCTCTGCTGCAAAAAACAAGACTAATCCTCCGGTCACCCCCACCCTGACCCTCCCCCATCAAGGGGGAGGGAATGTTAGAGGGACTTCACCCATCAAGGTGAGGGAATGAATGCAATATCCGTTTTCCCCCTCCCCCGGTGGGAGGGGATGAAGGGGAGGGGGAAATTTTGATTGCCTGCCGCATCAATAAATGATAGGGGTTACGGCAAGTTTAAGGGGATGGGCATCCATGACAGACACGATCATCCCACCGGCGCCGGAAGATCGGAGCAACATCTCCTCCGTTGTCTATCCTGATCTCACGGCGCTTCGGGAGGCGAAGGGGCTTTCGCTGCAGGACATCTTCGAAAGCACCCGCATCAGCGTCACCAATCTGAAAGCCATTGAAAACGGGCAATATCATCTGCTGCCGGCGCCCGTTATTGCCCGGGCGTTCATCAGAAGCTACGCCCGGGGCATTGGCGCGGAAAGTGAAATTCTGCTCGCTGCCTATGAAAAATACCTTCAACCCCTGGATGCCCCCCCCGGTCAGGAAAAGGAGACCGGCAGCGCCTGGCTGAAACCTGGCGGACATGGCAAAAGGATCGTCTGGCTTGTGCCCGCCGCGGTGGCTGTGATCGTCGTTATGTTCCTGTTATACTACAACCGGCCGGGTCTGGAGATTGCCCCGACGCCGCCCGCTCCACCCGTTCAGACGGCGCCCGATATGAAGCCGGAGGTCCGGCCGGAAACACCCAAACCGGTATCGGAAAAGAAGTACCATCTTTTCATGGAAGCCAGCGAAGCGGTCTGGATAAGGATACTGGAGGATGGGAATCGATCCGAGCAGATGATCCTCCAGGCGGGAGAAACGCTTGAGCGCTTTGCCTCTGACTCTTTCACGATCGACATCGGCAACGCGGGGGGAATCGCAATTACGTTCCAGGGTAAATCCATCGGCAGTATCGGAAAGCGGGGACACGTCGTGCACCTGCGCCTCCCCGAAGACTGAAAGTTTTGCCGTCAGGAATTGTTTGACAAGGATGCTTTATTGTTCTAATGTTGCGCCAACGATATGGCCCGGTTTTTCAGAGGCCATGGAAGGGATTGAATCGATATGTTTGGAATCGGCATGCCTGAATTGATCATTATCCTCGTGATTATCCTGATTATCTTTGGTGCGGGCAAACTTCCGGAAATCGGCGGCGCCATCGGCAAAGGCATCAAAAATTTCAAGAAGGCGACCAAGGAACCCGATGAAGTCGACGTGACCCCGGAGAATAAAAAAGTCGAGCCCAAGTAAACCCCGTCCTTAAAAGGGTACGTCCTCTTCGGGAATGGCACCAGCCGGATATGGTTCTTCCACGGGAGATTCCGACCCTTTTCCCTGCCCCTTTGAATCGAGCATCCGCATATCCGAGGCGACGATCTCCGTCGTGTAACGCTTGACGCCCTCCTTGTCTTCCCAGTTCCTTGTCTGGATGCGGCCTTCCACGAAGATCATCTTCCCCTTGGCAAGATAATTGCCGCAGATCTCCGCCAGCTTGCCGAAGGTGACAATGCGGTGCCACTCCGTTTTCTGTACCTTCTGGCCGCTCTTATCCTTCCATTGTTCATCGGTTGCCAGATTGAAACTGGTGATCATCAATCCATCCGGCGTGTAACGGACTTCCGGATCCTTTCCGAGCCTGCCGATGAGTACCGCTTTGTTGACCATATTTCCCCCCTTTTGCGGATTGAAATCGATGATGGAACATACACAATTCGGCCGGGGATAACAACACTATTTTTAAAAACTAATCGAGACCTATGAAAATGGTTCGCAAGCGGCGAATCAAATGTTTTCCGCATTTCCAGAGATTACCTTAACGGCTTGTCGTGAATCATGATTACGACTGGTTGTCCTCTTAGCGGAAAAGATTTTTGAGACGCGGCGAAGCTATTTTTCAAAGGTCTCAATGGGAGAGTTTTCTA
>CAYXQK010000184.1:0-2526 GCA_964467445.1 uncultured Syntrophaceae bacterium | reverse complement strand
GCAGGGTTGCGCGCTGCAGAACGCCGAAACGGTGCTGTTCGTCAATGACCACCAAGCCGAGATTTCCGTAGCTGACGCGCTCCTGGATGAGCGCGTGCGTCCCGATGATGATGTCCGCGCGGCCACTGGCCATGTCCTCGCAAATCTCGTTGCGTTCGACCGTTTTGCTGCTTCCCGTCAGCAGGATGGCCTTGAGGTTCAGACGTTCCGCCCAGCCCGTGATGGTGGCGTAGTGCTGTTGGGCCAGCAGTTCCGTGGGGGCCATCAGCGCAGCCTGATAGCCGTTTTCACAGGCCGTTATCATCGCGGCCATCGCCACGACGGTCTTTCCGGAGCCCACGTCGCCCTGCAGCAGGCGATGCATGACGGTCTGCTTTGCCATATCCGCTTCAATTTCATCGATCACACGGGACTGGGCGCCGGTCAGTGAAAACGGAAGCGCTGCGTAGAATTGTTTCAGAAGGTGGCCGCTCGTTTTGAAAGGAATCCCCTGATCCAGCATATGGCCTTTGCGCTTCAGCGCGAGGCCCAATTGGAAGAAGAAAAATTCATCATAGATGAGCCGGCGATGGGCCGTTGAGCGGAGGTCAGTGTAAAGGGCCACGTCGGCGTCTGCCTCGGGAAAATGGACGTTGCGCAGGGCGTCGTGGATGTGGATCAGGCGGCGTTTTTCGCAAAATGCCTCGGGAATGGGACTCGTGACATAGCGCGTGTAATCGTTGAGCACCCGCATCGCGATCCGCCGCAGCGTTTTCTGATGGAGGCCCTCCGTTTCCGAATAAACAGGAACGATGCGCTTGAAATGGAGCAGATCCGTATCGTCTTCATCGAGGATTTCATAGTCCGGATGGATCATATCCTTGCCGGCTTTGAAGAGGCGGACCTCACCCGTCAGGATCACCCGCAGACCCGGCTGAAAGGTGTTTTTCAAGTAGGTCAGGTTCCCCATGAACCATTTGGCCGTGAGGGACCCACTGCCGTCATCGATGGCGACCTCAAAGGCCCTGCGCCTCTGATAGGGCCGGACCCGGGCCTGGACAACCGTGCCGACCACGGTTTCCTTGACCCCGACTCGCGCCTGGGCAATTTTCTGCACGATCCGCCGGTCTTCATAGCGTCGCGGGAGAAAATAAAAGATATCCTCGATGGTCTTGACGCCTTTTCTGGCAAGCAATTGCGCAATCCTGGGTCCTACGCCCTTGATGAACTGCACCTCCCCGGACAGTTTGACGATGGCCTGTCTGAGGTCCTGCATGCGATCCGCCACGGCCTGTTCATGGCTGTCCGGGGAATGAATGGCGGCGGCAAGCCATTGCCGGAGTTCAGCGCCCAGCAGTCGCGATTTTTGAAGAATCTCTTTTTTTTCTTCAAGGGGCAGCGCATCATATCCCCTGAAAAACTCCTGGAATTTCTGCGCGAGTCGCCCGACATTTATACCCGTTTGCGCATCGATTGCGGCTGACGGGAGAGCCTGAAGCAGCTTCGTCAGAAGATTCGAGATAGTTATCTCCAGATCTTTGACGAGGGGCAGGTGTTTATAGTCCTCGCGGGAGGAGAAAAGCAGCGGCTGTTCAATTTTCGTCAGGATGTCGATTAAACGGTCCAAGGCGTTCCGGTACCCCTGAGTATACTGATTTCAAATAAAATCCACGTCTTACACTATCAAATCGGGATCCGTTACGCAAGCAAAAAATGACAGGTGTCATAAATCAGGATTTGACATTTGAAGGCGGTTGCGTTAAAAGCAGTGCCTGTTCATGGCGCTCTCAGGCAGGCGCCGAATCGTTCCCATGACACGTCTATCTATTTATATTCACTGGAGTAATTATGAAAGAACAGGCTACCTATAAAGGCGCGGGGGTCGATATCGACAAGGCGAACCTGTTTGTCGAAAAAATCAAACCCATGATTAAAACGACGGCGCGCAAGGAGGTCATGAGCGGCATCGGCGGTTTTGGCGCGCTGTTCCGGCTCGATGTGGAAAAATTCAAAAACCCGATCCTGGTATCCTCCACCGACGGCGTCGGAACAAAGCTCAAAGTGGCCCAGAGCATGAATAAGCACGATACCGTCGGCATCGACCTTGTGGCCATGTCCGTCAATGATGTGATCGTGCAGGGCGCGGAGCCGCTGTTTTTTCTGGACTATATCGCCACCGGGAAAATCGGCCTCGAGCAGAGCGTGCAGATCGTACAAGGCATCGTGCGCGGATGCCAGGAAGCCGGCTGCGCCCTGATCGGCGGTGAAACAGCGGAAATGCCCGGATTCTATGCTGAAAACGAATACGATCTGGCCGGCTTCTGTGTCGGCGTCGTGGAAGCGGATAAACTCATTGACGGCGCCGCCATCAGCGTGGGCGACCGGATCATCGGCCTGGCGTCGAGCGGCTTGCACAGCAACGGCTTTTCGCTGGCCAGAAAGGTTCTTTTCGACGACGGGAGGCTCAATGTTCATGATTCGGTTCCCGGTCTGGACGAATCCATCGGGATGGAGCTGCTGCGCCCGACGAAAATTTACGTAAAATCT
>CAYXQK010000183.1:0-5955 GCA_964467445.1 uncultured Syntrophaceae bacterium | reverse complement strand
GGAGCCGTCGCCGATGACGACGATGATCTTGAAATCCTCCCCTTTGAGACACCGCGCTTCCGCCATTCCGGTTGCGGCGGAGATGGAGGTGCTGCTGTGGCCGACGTCGAGGCAGTCATAGGGGCTTTCCGCCCGCTTCGGGAAGCCGCTGAGGCCGCCCTTCTGCCGCAGCGTGTGAAAACGGTCCTTCCGGCCCGTAATGATCTTGTGGGCATAGGCCTGGTGCCCCACATCCCAGACGAGCTTGTCCCGGGGGGTTTGGAAGACCTTGTGAATCGCCAGGGTCAGCTCCACCGCGCCCAGGGATGATGCAAGATGGCCGCCCGAGCGCGAGACGGTTTCAATGATCATTTCCCGGATCTCTGCGGCCAAACGGTTCAGGGACGGAATGTCCAGTTCCCGGATGTCCTGCGGGAGATTCACGTTTGCCAGGATGCTTCCCATCTCTGTTTGATTTTTCAAATGAAAACCTTCTGCAACGCCATGAGACCCCCTACGTTTTTCGCTCGGCCACATACCGGGCGATGGCCCGCAGAGGCTCGGCATGCTGATCGAAATCTTGAATGGCCGCCAGGGCGCGGGCAACCAGGTCCGCCATTTTTATCCGCGACGCCTCCATGCCCATCCACCGCGGAAAGGTCAGCTTGCCGCGGGCGTCGTCGCTCCCCGTTGTCTTGCCCAGCGCCGTCGGGTCGCCTTCCACATTGAGGATGTCGTCGGCGATCTGAAAGGCCAGCCCCAGATGCCGGCCATAGGCCGCCAGCGCTTCGATCACGCCGGCCTGCGCCCCGGCCAGAATCGCCCCGGCCCGGACGGACGCAACCATCATGGCGCCCGTCTTGCGCGTGTGAATGTACAGGAGCGTTTCTTCGTCCACCGCCGCCGTCTCCGATTGAATATCCATGACCTGCCCGCCTACCATGCCCCAGAACCCGGCGGCGTGAGCGATCTCATGAATGACGGTCAGGATTCTGTCCGGTGGAATCTGCGGCATCCGGTCTCTTGCCGACATCAGGGCAAAGGCCTCCGTCAGCAGGGCGTCTCCGGCCAGAATGGCCACCGCCTCGCCGAACACCTTGTGGCTGGTGGGCCGTCCCCGCCTGAAGTCATCATCATCCATGGCCGGCAGGTCGTCATGGATCAGGGAGTAGGTGTGGATCATCTCCAGGGCGCAAGCCACGGGCAGGACAGCGCGATAATCGCCGCCTGCGGCGTCGGCGGCCGCCAGGCAGAGGATGGGCCGGAGCCGTTTCCCGCCGGCGAACAAGCTGTAACGGACGGCTTGAAAGATGACCGGCGGGTAACTCGTTTCACCCGGAAGCGCCTCGTTCAGGGCCGCATCGACCAGTTCCTTCCGGAACTTCAAATAATCAGATAAGCTTAGGTCCATGCGGTCATTCGCTGATGTCGTCTTTAAAGGGTGCGGTAACCAGCTCATCGCCCTGCCTGAGCAGCAGATCGACCCGCCTTTCCGCCTCATCGAGTTTTTTCGCGCAGACGCGCGCCAGGCGCGTTCCTTCTTCAAAGGCCTTGAGAGACTGTTCCAGCGTCAGATCACCCGCTTCCATTTTTTTCACCAGCGCTTCGAGCCGTCCCAGCGCCTCTTCAAATTTTTCTTTAGCCATGAATCACTCCTACTCCTGATAAGTCCTCACAACCTTCGCGTCAAAACGGCCGGACGCCACCTTGATCTCAACGGCGGTTTCTTCCAAAACGTCGTCCGCCTTCCGGACGATCCGGCCGTCGGGAAGGCGACGGACAATCGCATAACCCCGGTTCAGCACAGCCAGCGGACTGAGCGAATCCAGTACCGCCATGCGGGCGTAAAATCGATTTTTCAGGCTTTCCAGGATGTTGACCGTTTCGGCTATCATATTTTTCCGCAGGTTTTCAAGGATAAAGTGATCATTCCACATGCGGACGCGCGGGCCGGCGTGTCGCAGGCGGGTTTCCCGCCGGAGCAGGGCCTGTCGCCGCAACCCCGCCTGACCGCTGAATGCCCTTTGCAGCCTTTCCAGCGCGTCATCGGTGCGCAGACGGATATCGTTCAGCCTTCTCTTCGGGTCCTTCAGGCGTTCGGTCAAAGCGCAGACCTGTTCCTGAAGCCGGCCCAGGCGCCGCCGCTGCTGTTGAATCATTCTCAGGCAAAGTGCTTTGAGGGAAGCGATCAGATCCCGCTTCAGGGGCAGAACCAGCTCGGCCGCCGCCGATGGGGTCGGCGCCCGGAGGTCGGCGACAAAATCGGCAATCGTAAAATCCGTCTCATGGCCCACCGCCGAAATGACCGGGATTCGCGAATGAAAGATCGCCCGGGCTACGCCTTCGTCATTGAACGGCGCCAGATCCTCCAGCGATCCGCCTCCCCGGGCCAGAATGATCACATCGACCTCTGCCGCGCTCTGCATATCCCTGATGGCCTGAACGATTTCCGGTGGCGCCTCCGCCCCCTGCACACGCACGGGTGCGATCAGAATCGGCACACCGGGGAAGCGGCGGCGGGTGACCGTCAGAATGTCCCGGATGACGGCGCCGGTGGGAGAGGTAACCACCCCGATTTTCCGGGGTAAAAACGGAATCGGTTTTTTCCGGACCGGATCAAACAGGCCTTCCGCCTGCAGGCGCTGCTTCAACTGCTCGAAGGCCTTCTGCAGGGCGCCGATGCCTTTCGGCTCCACGGCCTCCGCAACCAGTTGATATTCACCGCGGGTCGTATAGACGCTGAGCCTGGCCCGGCAAACGATCTGCATGCCCTCTTCAAGGTCAAACCGGGTCCGCCGACCCCCGCCGGCGGATCGCTGCCCATAGGGGGAACGGAACAGCACCGCCCGAATCTGGCTTTTCTCATCCTTCAGGGTGAAGTAGACGTGGCCGGATGCGGGACGGCGCAGATTGGATACTTCCCCCTCCACCCAGAGCAGCTCAAAGCTTTCCTCAAGCAGCCCCTTGATGCGATCATTGAGTTCGGATACCGTCCAGATGTCTTTCATGATTGATGATCCATATTGCCGGCAATGGGAGTATCAGAATTTCGACGCTCTGACAAGGCATGAATGAATCGCCCCTTATTGAAACGCTTTTGCGAGATCGTTATCTTGACATTTTGAGGATTTTGCTTTATGAGTCCAGAAAAAAAGGAAGGACTAACAGCCCCAGGGCATTTATGAAAAAGAAAGACTTCCTGAAGCATCCCGTACAGCACATCGACATCACCTCCTTCGACGCCACCCCCATTATTACCGCCATGAGCGGCATGTCTTTTACAGCCCGCGATCTGGCAAAGGCTGCCGACATTTATGACCGGATGTTGGCGGATAGAAATTGCGCCGTTATCCTCACCATTGCCGGCAGCACCGGCGCCGCCGGCTGCATGCAGATTTACACGGAATTGGTTAAAAACAACATGGTGGATGCCATTGTCGCCACCGGCGCCGCCATCGTGGATATGGATTTTTTTGAAGCCCTCGGCTTCAAACACTATCAGGGCAACCCGCATGTGGACGACCGGCTGCTGCGAAAGTTCTATATCGACCGGATTTATGACACCTTCATCGATGAGGAAGACCTGCAGATCTGCGACCGAACGGTCAAGGAAATCGCCGATGCGCTGCCGCCGCGCGTCCATTCTTCCCGGGAGTTTATCCGGGAAATGGGCCGTTATCTGACCACCCATGCCCGAAAAAAGGATTCCCTCGTTCAGGCCGCTTACGAAAACGGGGTGCCCATTTTCTGCCCCGCCTTTTCCGACAGCAGCGCGGGTTTCGGTCTGGTGCTGCATCAGGCGCAACGCCCACGGAATCACGTCTCAATTGATTCCGTCAAGGATTTCAGGGAGTTGACAATGATCAAGATCAAGGCCAGGTCCACCGGACTCCTGATTATCGGGGGGGGCGTGCCGAAAAATTTTGCCCAGGACACGGTCATCTGTGCGGAGCTTTTAGGTCGAAACGTGCCCCCGCACAAATACGCCGTGCAGATCACGGTGGCCGACGTGCGCGATGGGGCCTGCTCCAGTTCCACGTTGAAGGAGGCCAGCTCCTGGGGCAAGGTGGACACCGTCTTTGAACAGATGGTTTTCGCCGAAGCCACCTCTGTCCTGCCGCTGATGGCCAGTTATGCCTATCACCGGGGCAACTGGAAAAAAAGGAAAAAACGGCGGTTCGACGGCCTGTTTGAAAAATGAAACGGGGACAGGCCCTGCACCTGTCCCCGTGCGGAAAAGCTGGTGGAGATGAGGGGGCTCGAACCCCTGACCTCGGCATTGCGAACGCCGCGCTCTCCCAGTTGAGCTACATCCCCGGCCTTGACGGATCGTCCTGAAAAAACCTTGCGGTTCGACGGGCACCGTATATATGAGATGCTCCGACGCTGTCAAGAAATAGTTGAGAGCTTTGCATAACCGCTGAAAAATGGTTCGCAAGCGGCGAATCAAATGTTTTCCGCCTTTCCAGAGATGAGGTTAACGGTTTGTCATGGACCATGATCACATCTGGTCGTTCTCTTAGCGGAAAAGATTTTTGAGCCGCGGCGAAGCCATTTTTCAAAGGTCTCAAGTTGTCAAATAAAGATATTGAAGGAGAAGACTCATGGCAAAAATTGACGCCTTTTTTCAGCTGATGCATGAACAGGGCGCATCAGACCTTCACCTCGTCACCGGTCAGCAGCCGGCGCTTCGCATCCGGGGTGAAATCGAGCGGATTAAATTCAATGTGCTGGAAAATGATGAACTCAAGGCCATGCTTTACGAGATCGCTCCCGAGCATAAGGTCAAGCAGTTTGAAGAAACGGGCGACGTGGATTTTGCCTATGAGATTCCCGGTCTCGCGCGGTACCGGGCCAATTTTTTCATGCAAAAGTACGGCTGCGCCGCGGTGTTCAGGGAAATCCCCACCAAGATCATGACCACCGAGCAGCTCGGCCTCCCCGCCGTGGTCTCCAAGCTGGCGTCGCTTCCCCGTGGGCTGGTGCTCGTGACGGGCCCCACGGGCAGCGGCAAGTCCACAACGCTGGCCGCCATCATCGACGAGGCCAACCGGACCCGGAAAGACCATATCATCACGGTCGAGGATCCGATCGAATTTGTTCATCAAAGCCAGAGCTGCATCATCAATCACCGCGAGGTGGGCATCCATACGAAGACCTTCACCGCCGCCCTGCGCGGGGCGCTCCGCGAGGACCCCGATATCATCCTGGTGGGTGAAATGCGGGACCTCGAAACCATTCGGCTGGCGGTGGAAGCGGCCTCCACGGGCCATCTTGTTTTCGGCACGCTGCACACCTCGAGCGCCGCCAAAACCGTGGACCGCATCATCGAGGTCTTCCCGGCCAGCGAACAGATGCAGATCCGCTCGACCCTGGCGGACGGGCTGCGGGCAGTGCTCTCCCAGGTTCTGTTCAAACGGGTCGATAAAAAAGGCCGGTGCGCGGCACTGGAAATCCTGGTCGCCAATTCCGCCGTCCGGAACCTCGTCCGGGAGGCCAAGACATTCCAGATCCCCTCCATGATCCAGACAGGGAAAAAATACGGCATGCAACTGCTCGATGACGCGATCATGGAACTCTTGAACCGAGGCTGGATCAGCCCCGATGAGGCGTATATGAAATCCAATGACAAGACCAAATTCAGACCCTTCTTGAAGACGTCGCCGGGGGATTTCACGGAGGCGTAAAGCCCCCCTGCGTGTACGTTCCGGCTTTGATTCCGGGGATTCAGGACCGGCGGCAGGAAAACAGCAGCGGGATGCCAAACAGAAAGGAAGAAGCCATGAGAAAACAGGAAGTCGATTACATTATGGGAAAGATGCTTGATGCATTCAAGAATGTGTCCGACCTGAACGTTACGGTCGGCAAGTCTTTCCAGGTCGAGAGTTCCGGGCAGTTATCCGAGGTCGACCTGGATCCCCCCTTTACCAGACTGACCCCCTTCCAGACTGAAATTTTCGCCCTGAATCTGATTAA
>CAYXQK010000182.1:0-7592 GCA_964467445.1 uncultured Syntrophaceae bacterium | reverse complement strand
CATCCCGGAATTTCCGCTCAGGTTGATGAAGACCCGTCCATCGGGACATCCGATCAGGGAATGGGCGCCCTTGAGGACGACCAACGCCCCCAGATCGCCGGCCGTTTTTTGCAGGACGGCGATTCTCTGCCGGTCAATCTCGCTCACAGACTTGCCCGTCATTCTTGCCATTTCTCCGAGATGGGGCGTCAGAATGGTCGGCGCCTTTCTCTTCTTGAGAATTTTCAAATCCGCACTGACGGCGGTGATGCCATCGCCGTCGATCAACACAGGCACCTTGATCGTTTTCACAAGCTCCCGGACCAACTGCTGCGTTTCCGGATCGAGGGACAGACCGGGCCCGATCACGACCATATCCATTTTTTCGCAAAGTTCGATCAGGCTTTTTTTATTTTCGAGGGAGATGCTCCCTGACGCTGTTTCTTTCTGGGGAATAAAGACGATTTCACTCCCCTTCTGAGCGATGAAAGATACCATGGATCGGGGAGCCGCCAGACGGGCATAACCACCGCCGGCCTTTAAAAAGGACAGGGCCGAAAAATAAGGGGCGCCGAAATAACCGGCGGCGCCGGCGATAAAGAGGGCCTCGCCCATCGATCCTTTGTGACCGCTTTTATCTCTGGGGGGCAGGGCAGCCAGTTGGTTCACCTGAATTTTAATATCGGCGCGGTCGTACAGAGAAGGCGGGAAGGAGATATGGCAGACGTAGAGCTTTCCGCACCGCTCATATCCCGGATAGAGCATGGCGCCGATTTTTGGCAGACCGAACGTCACTGTGTAATCCGCCTGCACGGCCACTCCCATGATCTGACCGGTATCGCCGTTGACCCCGGAGGGGACGTCCAGGCTGAGCACCTTTTTACCACTTGCATTGATCAGGGCGACGACCTCTTCGGCAAGACCGCTGATTGTCCTGTCCAGACCGGTGCCGAAGATGGCATCGACAATGCCGTGACTGTGCAGGACATCCATTTGTATTTTTCTAATGGACTCGACCGGTCGAACCTCCACGGGCAGTTTCGCGAGGATCTCCAGGTTCATCCTGGCGGCGCCCCGGTATTTTTTCGGATCCCCGAGGAGATAGACTTTCGCGCTGCCGCCGTCGGCGTGGATTTTCCGGGCGACTACGAATCCATCCCCGCCGTTGTTGCCGGCGCCGCAGAAGATTACGATTTTCCTGTCCCGGACGCCGGTCTCTCGCGAAAGGACCGTGGCCGAGGCCTGCCCGGCGTTTTCCATCAAAATCGCTTCCGGTATTCCCAACCGCACGATGGCATAGCGATCCATTGCCCGCATTTGCGCCACGCTGCTTATTTTCATCATGATCCCCCTGATCCTGATCGATCACTAAAAAACCATCTGTTTCGCCCTGCCTTTATTCCTCCGACCGGCGGAGGGGAAAACTGATCCTGTGCCGGACTTCTATCACAGAATTCGCTTCCCGGTAAGCCCAAAATACATTTATCGGATGACGGGATACATCCCGGTTGCGAAAATCGGCGCCCCCATTTTTTTTTTCATGATATTGAGAGCTTTGCATAACAGATGATCAATCGTTCGCAAGCGGCGAATTATGTTTCAAGGGTTTCATGTCATTTTATGTTTCATATTATTTTATTGACACGCAAGGTCTTTATCCTTATAATTCTGCAAAGAAAAGCAGTTCCCTGTCAAATCATTTCAATTTGGGGCGGCCATGGCGAATCTCTTGATGCAGCAAAAGGCGGTGGAGACACTCGTCCTCGTGAATACGGCCATCACCAACCTGCGTCTCTACCCTCCTACAAGCGCCATGATCACCAATACCGTCGGCAGGCTCTATCAGGCGCTGCTTGACATTTTCGAGGAGACGGATTCCATTAATTTTGCCGAGACTGAAAAAAACATGCTTATCAACGGGGAGCCCCTGAGCAGCAAGGACCTTGAAAGACCCCAGGTAAGGGCCTTCCTCGAGTTACTCCTGTTTTTTGGGATCAGGAGCATCTCGCTTAAAAAAGGCATGGAGAAGAACGAGCTCGCGGACTTCCTCCAGGTCATCGGGAAACGGCAGGAAACAATCCAGAACGAGGGTGGCCTGCAAAAGTTGATGGCCGACATCGATGTGCCCCACATCCTTCTGGATCAGAAGATTTACGTCGCCAAAGATGGGGATCATCAGATTCTCGCCAGCCTTGAAGTCACGGACGACGATATCATTCAATACATGGTCGGCAACACCCCGGACATCGCCCTGGATTACCAGCGACTCAAAGAGTTGGCAAAAGATCCGCAATGGATAGCCGAGGTCTTTCAAAAGGGGATGATGCAGATCAGGCAGCAGCGGGAGTTTCTGTCGAACATCAAGGTGTCTGAAAATCTGATCAACATGATCAGCGTCCTTGAAAAAGTCATGGGCGAAATGGATCAGGACAAGATCTCGCAGCTCATCGGCAAGGCTTTTGCAGAGCTCGATCCGGACTTGATCAGCCTGGTTATGACGCAAAACGTGGATAATCTTTTCGACGGAAGGCTGTTTCAGAACGTCGTTGATGTGATGGACGATGAAAAGTTCGCCGAAGTCGTACAGAAGGTCCAGGCCATGGAAAAGAGCCCTTCCACAAAACCCCTGGACCATTTAAGCGGCGGCAAGGAAGCGCTTGATCGGACATACAGTCGATTGCTGAATTCAGACAGGGGCATAAAGTTTCAGCAGAAAAAGCAGGAAGAAAAGGCCCTGAAAAAAGAAAAAATAGAAAAGCAGCTTCAGGAAATGAAAAAGGGAATGGCATCTTCACTCCATGGAGAGGCAGAGGTTCCTGCGGATAGTCTTTTGATGGATTCCTTGATGGATATGACCGATGAACTGGCCGCCAGCGGGGAGCATGAATATATCGAGTCGCTTATCCGGCTCGCCACGGAAGGACTGTGCAGTCACCAACAGCATCTCCGTGACAGGGCGTCGGGCGTGCTGGCCCAGATTATTGATCGGCTTCCAGAGGATCAGCAAAAACTGCTTATGGGCAGAGTGCTGGACACGCTGATTCAATGGATCAAAATAGAAATATCGGCCACGATGGCCTATAAAAAAATATGTAACAGTTTGAAGGATCGGCTTGGAGAACACATTACTGAAAAGCAGTTTGCCGATTGCATCCCTGTCCTGGATGTTTTTCACCTCATCAATTCAGGCATCCTCGAAAAGAATGATACGATTCAGGCCATCGCGTCGGATTTCATCAGAGAGCTGGCATCGCCGGAGCGGCTGGAGATTCTTTTAGAGGCCTTTGGTGACAGCGATGAAAAAACGCGAACCGCTGCCGGCAGGGTCCTGGCAAGGCTCGGTAACGCCTCTCTGAACCTTTTCCTCGATATGCTTCGGGACCAGAAAGATGGCGCGGAACGCGTCCGGATTCTCCATCTTCTGATCGAGATCGGACAGCCGATGATTCCCATTATCCGGCAACGGCTTAATTATAACGAGCCCTGGTATTTCTTGAGAAATCTCGTCTATACCCTGGGCAGAATTGACAGCCAGGGCAGTACTGAGCTTCTGGGAGATTTTTTATTGCACAAGAACGAAAAGGTCCGTGAGGAGGCTCTTAAAAGCATTCAACGGGTTGGCGGAAGCAGGAAGGGGCCCATCCTGCTGTCGGTGCTGCAAATGGCAGATGAATCTTTCCAGAAGAGTATTATCGAGGAATTGGGCAACCTGAAATATGCCGGTGCGGCACCCGTGCTCCTGGAATTATTGGAAAAGAGGCCTCTGGTCGCATCCGTGTCGAGAGCAGAATTGGAGGAAAAAATCTGTTTTGCCCTGGGACGCATAGGGTCCCAGGAGGCAGCTCCCTTGCTGGCAGAAATCAGCAAATCAAAAAGCTTTTTTACAATGAAGCCCTATCCGGAAAAAGTGAAAAGTGCTGCGGCCAGGGCCCTGTTTTTGATAAAATCAGGTTCCTCGTCATGATTGCCTCAGCAAACGGAATATCCCGTCATCGCCACCTATCACATAAGCGGAAAAGTATTTTAACCGCTACACTGCATTTCTCAGATCTCTATTCATACCGCTTCCGTTAAAACCTTCAGGCCACCGGCGATGTCGCCTCCCAGATGGAAGCGGATCACAGGCCGTCCAACATGGAGGAGCGCCTGCCGGTCGCCCAGGGCCTGCGCGGCTTTGAGCACCCCGAAGGTCACGGAAGAACCGGGCTGGCCCATCTCATCGGGAATCGGGACGTCCCGGGGGTTATCCGCAGTGAGTTGGATAAACACCCCCCGGCCCCCGTCTCCCTTGTGAAGCTGGCCCGTTGAGTGGAGGTAGCGCGGTCCATACCCCACGGTCGTCGCCAGGTGATACTGATCCCGCAGGCAGTTTCGCAGACACAGGAGGGATGCATCGGTTTCGGCAGTCGGCTGGAGATAGGCCTGAAGCGCGATATATCCATTCGGCAGGGCCGATCCCAGAAAAATGTTCAGGGCATCGCCGGGGCTGTGCGCGGGGCAATTGCCATAGACATCGATCCCTTCACGCCGCAGTGTGAGAGCCTCCTCCGGCAGAAAACCCTTTTCCCGATACTGAACGATCATTTTGCGGGCCAGGACCTTGGCCGCCTCCACATCCGGCTGGTCGAAGGGATTGATGCCGAGAATGTGACCGGCAACCGCCGTCGCCATTTCCCAGAGAAAAATCTGACCGCCCAGGTCATAGACATCCGGCAGACTGATTTTTATGATTGGCTGCCCTGCCTTTCCAAGGTAGGTGATTTTTTCATCCTGTACCTTATCGCCGGCCAGGCGAATAGAAACAAAAACCCGGTCATCGCCGTAAACAGCGGACGGTCCCAGAGGCTCGCCGACAACGGGCAGAATCCCCCTCCCCTCCTTGCCCGTGCTCTCGGCAATGAGCTGCTCGAGCCAGTCCCCGAACCCGGCTATCCGCGGTGAAAAAACAAAGGTGAGCTTGTCCCGGCCTGCCCGGGCCAGTTCTCCCATCGCGGCCCCCAGATAAAGACCGCTCAGCGCATCGGGATGAGATTCCTCAAGGGACATTTCCTTTTCCGCTACGCCCGCGGCCCGATCCAGCAGCTTTTTCACATTCACACCCATCAGAGCCGCCGGAACCAGTCCGAAAAAGGACAGGGCGGAATAGCGCCCGCCGATTTCGGGATCATTCAGAAAAGTTTCCCGGAATCGATGGACAGCCGCCAGCTCTGCCAGGGCGCTGCCGGGATCCGTGATGGCGATGAAGTGCCGGCCCGCTTCCTGGGCGCCAACCCTTTCAGCCGTCAGATTGAAAAAATATTTCATAAAAGAAAAGGTTTCAACCGTACCGCCTGATTTGGTGGATACAATAAAAAGCGTTTTTGCAAGGTCTGGTTTTTTTGAAAAGGCCAGAACCGCGCCGGGATCTGTGCTGTCCAGAACGGCAAGATCCAGAAAGCCCTCCGATACGCCGAATGCTTTCCGGAAGACTTCGGGTGCCAGGCTGGACCCGCCCATGCCGAGCAGAAGGGCATGGGTGTAGCCGTCCTTTTGCACGGCATGCACCAGGTCGTTGATTTGCGCAAGACGCCCGGTCATCGTCCGGGGGCTGTGCAGCCAGCCGAGGCGATTCGTGATCTCCGTGGGAGAGGGTTTCCAGAGGGTATAGTCCTTCTGCCGGATGCGGTCCGGAACCCGGTTTTTGATCATTCCGGCAAAAACCGCATCAACGACGGACCGATAGCGACCGAGGCGGATTGGCTCATTGACTGTTGGCATTGTGACTCCGGCTTCCAAGCGCTTTTGCCGCTTCGACGACCTTTTCCACGGTAATGCCGAATTTCTGATACAGGATATCACCCGGGGCGCTCGCGCCGAAGCCGTTCATTCCCACCACGGCGCCGTCCAGACCCACATAATGCTCCCAGCCCAGCCGGATTCCAGCTTCCACGGCGATCCGGACCCGTACGTCCGGTGGGAGAACCTTGTCCCGGTAGGCGGCCGGCTGCCGGTCGAACAGCTCCCAGCTCGGAAGCGAGACGACGCGGACCCGGATCCCTTCCGCCGCAAGTTTCTGACCGGCTTCGAGGGCAATGGCGACCTCCGAGCCTGTCCCGATCAGGATCACCTGGGGACCAATTTTTGAAGAATCCCAGAGGATATAGCCGCCCTGATCGAGATTGCCGGCCGCTGCAAGTTCCGTCTGATTCAATACAGGGACGGTCTGGCGCGTAAGAATCAAAGCCGTTGGGCCCTTCCGGTTGAGAAGCGCCGCACGCCAGGCCTCAACCGTTTCACAAGCGTCGGCGGGACGGATGACTGTCAGATTGGGTATGGCGCGCAGACTCATCACCTGCTCAACGGGCTGATGCGTCGGGCCGTCTTCCCCGACGCCGATGCTGTCATGTGAAAAAATATAAATCGCGCGCAGTCCCATCAGTGCGGCCAGGCGGATGGAGGGACGCATATAATCGCAGAAGGTCAGAAACGTTCCGGTGTAGGGAATCAGGCCGCCGTGCAGGGCCATCCC
Source organism: uncultured Syntrophaceae bacterium (assembly GCA_964467445.1). Classification (GTDB taxonomy): domain Bacteria; phylum Desulfobacterota; class Syntrophia; order Syntrophales; family Fen-1087; genus JAPLJM01. Next base: position 1,105 of record CAYXQK010000182.1, on the reverse strand, counting down.
CAGAGCCACGGCCGCCATGGCATGCTCCCGGACGCCGAAGTGGATGTTTCGTCCGCCGCGCCCCCAGGCGCCGCCGATGGCTCCGTGGATATTCGCGGGTTTGGGACCCGGCTTCTGAAAGTCGCCGAAACCCTTGAGCCAGCTCAGCACCGATGGATTGAGATCCGCTGACCCCCCCATGAGCTCCGGCAAAACCGTCGCCAGTTTCTGCATAATCCCCTCCGAGGCCTTGCGGGTGGCCATGTCCCTGGCCTCATGCGAATAATCCGGGAGGGCGGATTCCCAGCCCTCCGGCAGCTCGCCCGCCATGACCCGTAAAAATTCCGCCGCCGGATCCGGATGGGCCTGTTCGTATCGCGCAAAGACCTGCTTCCATGCCTCCTGCTTTTCCTGCCCGGCGGACAGCGCCTTCCGGAAATAATCCAGGACATCGCCGGGAACAATAAAGTCCGGTTCCAGCGGCCATCCCAGCGCCGCTTTGGCCCCCTGAAGTTCCGTCACGCCCAGGGGCGATCCATGGGCTTCACAGGTGTTCTGTTTGCCCGGCGCGCCGCAGCCGATGGTTGTGCGCACGCAGATGAGGGAAGGACGATCCGTTTCCGCCTTTGCCTGCTTCAGGGCGCTGTCGATGGAATCGACATCAAAGCCGTCTTCCACGGTCTGGACGTGCCATCCACAGGCATCAAAGCGTTTTGGGGTATCTTCCGTAAAGGAGAGAGCCGTTGAACCGGCCAGACAAACGCGGTTGTCGTCATAAAGGACGATAAGCTTGCCCAGACCGAGGTGTCCGGCAAGGGAACAGGCTTCGGCCGTGACGCCTTCCATCAGGTCCCCGTCGCTGGCCAGCACATAAGTGAAATGATCGATGATCTGACCTTCCGGCCGGTTATAGGTGGCCGCCAGGTGGGCTTCCGCAATGGCCATGCCGACGGCGCTGCTGACCCCCTGTCCCAGGGGGCCTGTCGTCATTTCCACTCCCGGGGTATGACGATATTCCGGATGGCCCGGGGTTTTGCTTCCCCATTGCCGGAAGGATTGCAGATCAGACAATTCGAGATCATAGCCGGTTAAATACAGCAGGGCGTACAGCAGCATGGAGGCGTGT
>CAYXQK010000181.1:0-4906 GCA_964467445.1 uncultured Syntrophaceae bacterium | reverse complement strand
ATCTAGAACTTTTGTTTTAATTGGCAGGTACACCAGCAATATAAAAAACAAGGAGCCTATTCTAATACAAGGATGGAGAGCCCTCATGAAAACAATGATTGTCTATACCTCGGTTCATCACCAGAATACCGAAAAAGTTGCAAAGGTGATGGCAGGAGAGCTGGAAGCGGATATTGTCCAAATCGCGAAGGCGCAACCCGAAACGCTCGCGACCTATGACCTGATCGGGTTCGGGTCCGGGATCTATTTCGGGAAACACCACAAGACGCTCCTCCAGTTTGTGGAGATGCTGCCGCCCGCGACACAGAAAAAGGCGTTTGTGTTCTCTACCTGTGGCGATGGAAAGATGCATCATGCTGCCTTAAAGGAAAAGCTGGCCAACCGGGGATTTGTGATTGTGGATGAATTCTGCTGCAAGGGATGGGATACGGTCGGACCTCTGATGCTCTTCGGGGGAATCAATAAGGGAAGACCGGATGAGAACGACCTGGCGGCAGCACGGGCATTTGCCCAGGGATTGAAAAATAAAGCGTAAAATACGATACTATCGGGATTCGTTCGGGAGAAAAGGGAATCTCTCAATCCCGGTTCCCGGGGAATAAAAACACCATCACGACACCACTGCATCTCCCTCACCCCCAATCCAGGCCCGGTTCAGCCTCCGTTTCCCAAAAACCTCTCCCGGAAAAACCCGTAAAACGCCCCGATTTCTCCTTTTCAAAAAAATGCCCAAAAACAGCCCAGATTGCCAAAATAAGCCATTAATTCACCTGAATCGGACCCCCAAAACATGAGCTCGTTTTCATCCGGCACCTCCTTTAACCCATTGAACAGGAGATAGTGCCTTGGAACACCATTGGATGCCCTCCACTAAAGATGGGGGTGTTTGGGGGTATTTTGGCGAAATAAGCAAGGATATGGGGAATTGTTGATAATAGACTATTTTAATTGGATTTTCTGGAATCAGACCATCGACGAATACTGCTATGGAGCATTGTCAATTTTCAGCCTGTTGTAGGTTTAATGAAGGGGTAATCTGTTGGGCAGATATCCTTGTTACCGGGAAAATCCAAAAATAGTCTCTGAATCCGGGATCACCTGCCTCAAAGAAGTAGGTAATCTCCCCCGGCTCATTTTCCCCGAAGCTCTTTACTGGCGAAATCATCCTGCACTGCGCTGCCGGGTTTATGATGCATCAGACCGAAATACGAGACCGTGTCAGCGCGGGCCAGGCAAACTGACGTCACCTCACAGTATTCTCAGGTGTATGAAAAAATTAAAAAAAATCTACTCTCTCTTCTTTTTCAGGTTGAATGCGAGAACAAGGGTCCCCGCAACCGACACACAGAGCAGCAAAACACTCCCGATATCCCCGGACCCTGCCGCCTTCGTGCTTTGACTGGTGAGACCTGAGGTGCTCCCGCCGGAAATTGCGCCCATATCCGGGATCTCCGGCTGGGGCGGGACTGGTCCGCTCAGCTTGAAATCATGGGATACGTAATAGCCCTGCTTCAGGGAATTAACGTAATTGTCATTGAACTGCTGCGATGTAAAGACCAGCGGGCTTCCGGTGGTGACACCCCATGCTTTCACCGTGATCCGTGCCGCGGGGTCGGGGGGTACCGGCACATAGATTAAACCATTGGTATTGACCGCGTAGTTTGTGTGCGGCCAGCGTTTTGACCCCGGGTACTCCACCGTGTAGGAATAATAGGGGGCGGTAGTGGTTACCTGGATAAACTGCCCCGGCACCTGCAGGGTCGTCCGGCGCCAGGTGCGGCTGGCATCGGTTGCAGTCCCGATCGTTTCGCCGGTTGTGTACGCCAGATTATCTGCGAGATCGATGTAATATTCACCCTGATCATATACCTTGTTCCCGTTGGCATCCCGGTAGGGTTCCTCCGCATCATGCTTCCCGTTGCCGGGGCTCGTCTCCTTCCAGAACCCGTGCATCAGGAAGATATCATCGATCTGCTGCTTTTTGCCCGGATACTTTTTTGTGAGCCCTTCATAGAAGGAGAGCATATCCGGGTGATAGGTGCGCATGACCGCCCAGAGCTGGGGGAGGGTGAAGCTGGACTTGTCCTCATACCCGCTCCCGCTGTCATCCTCATAGCCATAGCGCTGTTCCAGCATGCGAATCGCCTGGATATAGTCGGGGAGATTCGTTTTTTTGCTCTCCGGGACATACGGGGAAGCCACCATGGTGTTGAAGAATGCAACCTTCCGGGCTTCGCAGGTCCGTTTCTGGTCAGCACTGTCATAGAGGTCCCAGAGCGTCCCGGCTACAGCGGCCTCCTCAACCTGGCCGCTGTATTCCCACGGTTTATAGTTGTCTTCCAGCACCCCGTAGTAGCTCGCGCCGTCGCAGGGTTCGATGGGTTCTCCCTGGGCGGTTGCAGCAATCTCTGTCCGCTCGGCGATCGCCCCGGCCATGAAGTGAGCTGTTCCTTCAGCCCAGGAGTCCGTGGTGCTCGGGTTGAGGAAGCCGGCGTGATTGATGGTCTCACCGTGACCGGTCACCAGCGGCTCCGGCTCCCGGCCCCAGGTATTGGCCATCATGTAGTGGCTGAACTCGTGGTATTCCCGGGATGCCGGGCGGAGCTCGCTCTCCGGGATGGACTCTTTGGGCGAGATGTAAATGAAACTCTCTGTGCCATCAGAGTCATAGCGGGCCCGGTCCTGTTTTATCTGCGGGTCGGTGGAAAATGCGACAATCTTTAACGGCAGGTTCAGGCGCACGTCCTCTTTGAGGTAGTCTGCGTAAAACTCGTAGGCCTCCGTGAAGTGGATATACATAATGCCAAAGGGGTTGACCGCAGTGGACTTCTTCTTCCAGAGATCATCGAGGTTTACGTCCTGCTTAAGATCGGCATCCCCGGTGTAGGTGAAATCATGGCGGAAGATCACCTTTTTGCTCTCCACCGGTTCGCCATAGTACAGGGTGAAATATTCCTTGTCTCCCCGCGTATAGGCAAGCCCGATCCCGAGCTGGTAGGTTTTGCCCTTCTGGAAGGGAAACGCAAATTCGTATGTTCCTTCCGCATTGGTCTCAACCCCCAGGACTTTTTTTCCCTCCTCAAGGAGCGTGACCTGGCCAAACTTCAGCGGACGGGGGATCCCCGACGGGTAGCTGGTCGCGTAGATGGTGCCTTTCAGGGTCTGCTGTGCCGGGACCGGCACGCTGCCTGGCCTGAAGGAGGCGAAACAGCCGGCAAACTGAGCAATCCGTTTGATATTGTCTGCTGTTGCCTGGCTCTGGGTGATGGTGTCGGTCGGGGTCACCGATGTGATCTTTGCCACGTTCCGTCCCGCTATGGCAAAATCCCAGTCGGCATAAGCAGACTTGAATGTCGGGACATTTTTTGGATCGCTCCCCCGTATGGCACTGTGCCGGTGGCTCACCGGGCTTTCCCAGTACGAGGTTTTCGGATTTGCCGGGGCATACTGGCTTTCCGGGTAGGGGTAGGGGATCTCCCGTTTGTAGTACTGATACCATTTCTGTGCCACACTTCCATCCTGGTAACACTCGACCTCAACCGTCACCGTGTTCCCTGACAACGGATTGCCGTAATTGCAGGTCAAGCCCGCAAACGGGTTGGTATCGTCATAGGAACCCGTGGGATTGTTATCAAAAGCGCTGCTGCCGGTCAGGGAAAGCCCGCCGGCAGGACAGGCCGGGCAGTCATTTTTGGTTATCCCGCAGGGGGTGGCAGCTCCCACAGACTGGACCACACAGCACACCACCAGGAAAAAAAAGAGAGACCAGAAAACGGGCCGGAACCTGTACGTATCACCAGATAACGAATATCGCATTCTTTCCAACAACTCCAGTAAATTTGGTTATTCAACTCGTCGCAGTTTCTGTCAAAAAAGGTTGTGATTTGTTCCTGGACAATCACATGGGGAACCACAAAACGAAAGCGACCGGGATATTTTTTTATCTCTGCTGGTAGAGGATTATCCGGGTATCGCCAGATTTTTTTTAATAAAGAGCTGGCAGGAGTTATCAATGGCAAAAGATCTGCAGATATACCAGGATATCATGAAGGACCTGCTCGAACGGATGAAAAGCCCCTCGCCAAAAGTACGGGAGGGGGCCGTGGAAGCTCTCGCGATAAGCACCGGGGATTCGGACTGGAGGCCGGACGAACTGATCCGGCAGGACGGCATCGACGTCATCGCCGCCCTGCTTCACGATAAGAAACCTCATATCGTTGTGTCAGCCCTTGACATCATCCTCGCCATCGCTGCAGCCGGTGAGGAAGAGGCGCTCATCAGCGGCGGGGTGATTGACCACCTTGACCGGATACAGGACCATAAGGACCGGGTGATACAAAAGAAGGTGCAGGAGGCGCTGTGGCTCCTGGTCCCCGAGGTGGAAGAGGTGGTGACATCGAAGCCCGACGAGGACTATTGAACGGAAGAAGGGGGGTCGCGAAACAGGGCATCAATCATCCGGGAAACCCACTCAGGCTATGGGGCGGGTAGCCCCGTTGAGTGCACATCCCCCTTATCATAAAAAATTGGTTCTTAAAAGAGAGTAAACACTTGAAAGACTATTTTCGTATTTCTCATTCACCAGGTCCGTACAATGCAGGGAGCTGCACGGGGATCCCGTCAGGTAAAGGCAAGTCATCGCAACAGGGTATGTTATCTTCATAGGGTATTTCATCATCATACGAAATGTCATCCTCATGATCACAATCGCATAAGAAATCCCCCTGCATGTACCCGTCCAGTTCATTGACGAACCCGTTGAGCTTCTGGACCGGCACGATGGGAACTCCTTCATAGAACCGTATGTCCTCTTCGATGAGGGTGACAAGGAGGGGAATCGCATCCTCGTTCGTGACAGTGGCATAAAACAGGGTTCGTTCTTTATGCTGTTCAACCGCCTTTTTTA
>CAYXQK010000180.1:0-8912 GCA_964467445.1 uncultured Syntrophaceae bacterium | reverse complement strand
CATGGTTGTTGTCGTCGTCACGTCCGTATTTTATGTTTATTCAATAATCTTGCTGACCACGCCTGAGCCAACGGTCCTTCCGCCTTCGCGAATAGCAAACCGGAGCTGATCTTCCATAGCGATCGGTGTGATAAGCTGTATTTCAAGATTGACATTATCGCCAGGCATGACCATCTCCACGCCTTCGGGCAGGGTACAGACACCGGTCACGTCCGTTGTTCGGAAATAGAACTGGGGACGATAGCCTGCAAAAAACGGGGTATGACGGCCGCCTTCCTCCTTGGTCAGGATGTAGACGACGGCATTAAACCTGGTATGCGGGGTAATGGATCCCGGCTTTGCCAAAACGTGCCCTCGCTCAACTTCTTCACGCTTGGTCCCTCTGAGCAGCACCCCAATATCGTCGCCTGCACGTCCTTCATCAAGTGTTTTACGGAACATCTCGACGCCCGTGCAAACCGTCTTGAACGTCGGCCTGATACCGATGATCTCCACTTCTTCCCCGGTTTTGATGATGCCCCGATCGACTCTGCCGGTGACAACGGTGCCACGGCCGGCGATGGAAAAAACATCCCCGACAGGCATCAGGAACGGTTTGTCAAGAATACGAACCGGCTCCGGAATATATGAATCGACCGCGTCCATCAGCTTATACATAGACTGCACATTCGGGTCGTTATCGTCATCACTTTCCAACGCCTTCAATGCCGACCCACGGATGATCGGAATATCATCCCCCGGAAATTCATAGGCCGTCAGCAGCTCTCTTAATTCAAGTTCGACCAGATCCAGGAGTTCCGGATCATCAACCAGGTCGACCTTGTTCATATAGATAACGATGTAGGGCACCTGAACCTGTCGGGCAAGGAGGATATGCTCCCGGGTCTGAGGCATGGGACCGTCGGAGGCCGCGACCACCAGGATCGTACCATCCATATGCGCCGCTCCGGAAATCATGTTTTTGATATAGTCCGCATGGCCGGGACAGTCAACATGGGCACAATGCCTTTTCACCGTCTGATACTCCACGTGGCAAATATTGATGGTCACGCCTCTTTCTTTTTCTTCGGGGGCATTATCAATCGAATCAAAGGGCCTGAATTCGGCCAACCCCTTTCTGGCCAAGTGCTTCGTGATCGCGGCCGTCAATGTGGTTTTACCATGATCCACATGCCCAATGGTCCCGATATTGAGATGCGGCTTCGTCCTCTCAAATTTTTTCTTAGCCATTTTTCCCTACCTCCTTAAGCTTTGAATGGTTCATCTTTCGTCTATATAATATCTTTAATGCCCTTTGCTCTTTAAAAACCCTTCTCAATGGTTTTTGCGTTTCTCATCAAACCGGACAAACGGACTGCGCGGAAAAACATTAAAACCGATAATGCGCAAAAGCCTTGTTCGCTTCTGCCATCTTGTGGACGCTCTCTCTTTTCTTGATCGCGCCACCCCGGTTATTCGCGGCATCAAGGATCTCGCCGGCCAGTTTCTCCCTCATCGTCTTTTCGGTCCGCTCCTTCGCATGCAGAATCAGCCAACGAATTCCCAAAGCAAGCCTTCGTGAGGGTACGACTTCCGTAGGAACCTGATAGGTGGAACCGCCGACCCGCCGCGATTTAACCTCTATAACGGGTTTAACGTTGTTGACCGCCTTTTCAAAGATGTCAACCGGTGATTCTTTGGTTTTTTTCCCGATAATATCGAAAGACCCATAGAGGATCGACTCAGCGACGCTCTTTTTGCCGCGCTTCAGCAAACTGTTGATAAACTTGGCTACCAGTTTGTTGTTATATTTGGGATCCGGCAGGACCTCCCGTTTTGCAATTTCCCTTCTTCTCGGCATGCGACCTTCTCCAGTTAACTCGGCTTCTTCGCCCCATATTTTGAACGACCCTGTTTCCTGTCCTGAACACCCACCGCATCCAGTGTTCCCCTGACGATATGATACCGCACGCCCGGGAGATCCTTGACCCTTCCACCCCGAACCAGAACCACGGAATGCTCCTGCAGATTATGTCCCATGCCGGGAATGTAAGAGGTTACCTCATAACCACTGGTCAGGCGAACCCTTGCCACCTTTCTCAATGCGGAGTTCGGTTTCTTTGGGGTCGTCGTGTAGACTCTGACACAAACCCCCCGCCGCTGCGGTGAACTGGCCAGGGCCGGTGTGGCCGCTTTTTTCTGGATCCTGTTCCGGCCTTTACGAACCAACTGATTTATCGTCGGCATTCTTCCTCCTGAAATGTATCTTTCAGATACGTTTTACCAGTGTGACAAAAGATTGCTTAGCTATCAATTTTCTGCCTGTGTGTCAAGTATTTTCTCATCATTATTTTCATCCATGGCCAGCTCTACCATACCAGAACCCTGATCATCGATAATTTTAACACCCAGCTTCCGATATATCGGAAGACCCGTCCCCGCCGGAATTAGCCGCCCCATGATCACATTTTCCTTGAGCCCGCGTAAATAGTCCGTTTTGCCGGCCATTGAAGCCTCTGTAAGCACCCGGGTCGTCTCCTGAAAGGACGCTGCTGAAATAAAGCTCTGGGTACTCAGGGAAGCCTTTGTTATGCCCAGCAGGATCGGTTTCGCGATCGCCGGCCGGCCGCTTCTGGCCACGACCCGCTCATTCTCCTCCTGAAAGCGGTAGCGTTCCACCTGTTCGTCGGTGATAAAGGAAGAGTCGCCCGGATCCAGCACCTTTACCCGGCGAAGCATCTGACGAACAATGACCTCCATATGCTTGTCATTGATTTTGACGCCCTGTAGCCGATAAACTTCCTGAACCTCGTCCACCAGATAGCGGGCCAGTTCTTTTTCTCCTTTGATGGTCAGCAGATCATGGGGGTTATTGACTCCATCCATCAGCGCTTCCCCCGCTGAAATTCTATCGCCCTCCTGAACACGGACATGCTTCCCCTTGGGAATCAGATATTCCTTCTCTCCGCCGCTTTCCGCGCTGATGACAATCTTTCGTTTGCCCTTGGCATCCTTTCCATAGGACACGATGCCGTCGATTTCACTGATCACGGCAAAATCTTTCGGTTTACGGGCTTCAAAAAGTTCCGCCACCCGGGGAAGGCCCCCGGTGATATCTTTTGTTTTGGTCGTCTCCCTGGGAATTTTTGCCAGGATGCTGCCGGCGCCGACCACATCGCCTTCAGAAACAACGAGATTGGAGCCAACCGGCAACATATGACGGGCGCCCGCGTTGCTGCCCGGCACTTTTGCGGTTTTCCCCTTTTTGTCCTTGAGGGACACGCGCGGACGCAGGTCAGCTCCGCGGAATTCCACAATGACTTTCCGGGAAAGACCGGTCACCTCGTCGAGCTGCTCCTGCATGGTCCGGCCTTCAATAATATCGCCGAACTTCACCGTACCGTCGACTTCTGCCAGAATCGGGATTGAGAAGGGATCCCATTCCGCCAGCAGATCCCCCTTACGGACGATGCTGCCGTCCACGACCTTCAGATGGGCGCCGTAGGGAACGGTATATTTCCCGCGGCTTCGCTGCTGTTCATCGAGGACATGCACTTCACCATGTCGGTTCATGACCACGAGATCTCCGACTTTATACGAAGACGACGCATCGATCTTGCTCTTGACCGTATGGAGGTTCACAAATTTGACCGTACCGTCGTGCCGGGATTGCAGCGTTGAATGTTCCTCAAATTTCGCCGTTCCGCCGATATGAAAGGTTCTCATGGTCAGCTGGGTCCCCGGCTCGCCAATGGATTGGGCTGCAATGATCCCGACGGCTTCACCGATATTGACCAGGTGTCCGTGGGACAGATCCCGGCCATAGCAGCGGGCACATACCCCGTGCCGGGATTTACAGGTCAAAACAGATCGGATCTTGACCTTTTCAATACCAACCCGATCAATCTGGTCAGCAAGCAACTCGTCAATCTCCTGGTTGGCCTGAACCATCACTTCGCCGCTGAAGGGGTCCCTGATCTCTTCCAGTGCAACCCGTCCAAGAACCCGCTCACCCGCTGTCTCAATAATTTCTCCGCCTTCCATCAAGGCAAAAACATTGATGCCGTCGAGGGTTTCGCAGTCATCCTCGTTGATGATACAATCCTGGGCGACATCGACCAGCCGACGGGTCAGGTAACCCGAATTCGCCGTTTTCAGCGCTGTATCGGCCAGTCCTTTCCGTGCTCCGTGCGTTGAGATAAAGTACTGCAGCACGGTTAATCCCTCTCTGAAATTGGCTGTAATCGGGGTTTCAATGATCTCTCCCGACGGTTTGGCCATCAGGCCTCTCATGCCGGCCAACTGCCTGATCTGCACCGCGCTGCCCCTGGCTCCGGAGTCCGCCATCATATAAATCGGATTGAAACTCTCAACCTTTTTCTTCCCGCCTCCGGGTTCATCCAATTCCTCCATGCCGATGCCGGCGAGCATTTCGACGGCAATCTTTTCGGTTGACTGGGCCCAGATGTCGATCACCTTGTTATAACGCTCTCCATCGGTAATCAGTCCGTCCATGTACTGCTTCTGAATTTTTAGGACGTCCTTGTCCGCCCGGGCGACGATGTCCTTCTTGTTGGCAGGAACGACCATGTTGTGGATGGCAATGGAAACGCCGGACATCGTGGCATACTTGAAACCCAGATCCTTGAGACGGTCGGCCAGTAAAACCGTTGTTTTATCGCCGCAGGACCGGTAGCAATGATCAATAAGGTTGGATAACTCCTTCTTATTCATCACTTTATTGACCAGATCGAAGGGGATCTGTTTCGGGATAATTTCGTACAGGATGACGCGTCCGACGGTGGTTTCCTTCACCTCACCCTGGATCCGGACCCTGATTACGGCCTGAAGGTCCACCGCCCTGGCATCCAGAGCGCTGCGGACTTCGGCCGGGTCGGCAAAGACCATGCCTTCGCCCATCACCCCCGGCCTGGATCGGGTCAGATAATAGATGCCGAGGACAATGTCCTGACCAGGGATAATAATGGGTTTCCCGTTTGCGGGAGATAGAATGTTGTTGGTTGACATCATCAGAACCCTGGCTTCTGCCTGGGCTTCGACGGACAATGGAATATGGACGGCCATCTGATCGCCGTCAAAATCGGCATTAAACGCTGTGCAAACAAGCGGATGCAGTTGAATCGCCTTGCCTTCGATCAGGATGGGTTCGAAGGCCTGAATGCCCAACCGATGGAGGGTCGGGGCCCGGTTCAGCATGACGGGATATTCGCGAACCACCTCATCCAGGGCATCCCACACTTCCGCCGTTTCCTTCTCGACCATCTTTTTGGCGCTTTTCACCGTGTTGACATAACCCTTATCCTGGAGCCGGTTATAAACAAAAGGCTTGAAGAGTTCCAAAGCCATCTTCTTCGGAAGGCCGCACTGATGCAATCTCAGGTCCGGCCCCACGGTAATCACGGATCGGCCTGAATAATCGACGCGCTTGCCGAGCAGATTCTGCCTGAACCGCCCCTGCTTGCCTTTCAACATGTCCGACAGTGATCGAAGGGGTCGCTTGTTGGAACCGGTAATCGCACGCCCCCGCCTGCCATTATCAAACAGGACGTCCACCGCTTCCTGGAGCATCCGTTTTTCATTGCGGATAATGATCTCCGGCGCATTGAGTTCCTGCAGCCGCTTGAGGCGGTTGTTCCGGTTGATCACGCGCCGGTAAAGATCATTCAGATCCGAGGTGGCGAAACGACCGCCGTCGAGCGGGACCAGGGGCCTCAGGTCGGGAGGAATGACGGGGAGAATGGTCAGAATCATCCATTCGGGTTTATTGGTGGATTTTCGGAGCGCTTCCACCACCTTCAACCTTTTGATCAGTTTCTTGCGTTTGGTGTCCGAAACGGCGATTTTCAACTCTTCCCGCAGCTCATCATCCAGCTTGGGCAGATCAATCTCCGCCATAATCGTCCGGATGGCTTCGGCGCCGATTCCGACTTTAAAGGCGTCGGCGCCGTATTGTTCCTTCAGGTCAATCAGTTCTTCCTCAAGCAGCAGCTGTTTTTTCCGCAGGGGGGTGTTCTTCGGATCCAGGACAATCCATGACTCGAAATAAAGGACCTTTTCGAGCTCTTTGAGGGTCAAGTCCAGGATATTCCCGATACGGCTCGGCAGGCTCTTGAGAAACCAGATATGGGCGACCGGCGTGGCAAGCACAATATGACCCATCCGCTCCCGGCGAACCTTGGACTGGATGACTTCCACCCCGCATTTCTCGCAGACAACACCGCGGTGCTTCATCCGCTTGTAACGGCCGCAGAGACATTCATAATCCTTGACGGGACCGAATATTTTTGCACAGAAAAGGCCGTCCCGCTCCGGTTTGAAGGTCCTGTAATTGATGGTTTCAGGCTTCTTTACCTCTCCATGGGACCAGGAAAGAATCTTCTCCGGTGAGGCAATGGCCATTTTAATGGCATTGAACCGAATGGGATCTTTCGGTTTTTCGAAATAACTGAAAACATCTTCCATGGATCATTGTCTCCTTCGAAAAATTAAAACGTCAATCTGCATCATTCAATAAAGACTGAATGCTGCACCTTCCATTAAAATTTTCCTGATCATTCATCTTCGATAAGCGCCACATCCAGGCAGAGACTTTGCAGCTCCTTGACCAGAACGTTAAAGCTTTCCGGCAGTCCGGGCTCCAGCGCATGCTCGCCCTTGACGATGGTTTCATAAATACGCGTCCGACCCGCCACATCATCGGATTTTACCGTCAGAAATTCCTGAAGCGAATAGGCGGCGCCATAGGCCTCCATCGCCCATACTTCCATCTCTCCGAGCCGCTGGCCGCCAAACTGTGCCTTCCCGCCCAGCGGCTGCTGGGTTACAAGTGAGTAAGGTCCGATGGACCTCGCGTGAATCTTGTTATCAACCAGATGATGGAGCTTCAGCATGTAAATCATCCCCACCGTCACCTGCTGATCAAAGGGCTCACCGGTCCTTCCGTCGAACAGGACCGATTGACCCGTTTCCGGAAGATTCGCCAGCCTGAGCATGTCCTGAATTTCAGTTTCATCGGCCCCGTCGAAAACAGGCGTCGCCACCGATATGCCCGTCTTCAAACGTCCGATAAACCTTCTGATTTCTTCTTCCGTCGCTCCCTCTACGAAACGATCCGCCTCCCGTGACGCATAAAGCTTCTTAACTTCTTTTTTCAGTTCATCGATGCTGCAATATTTATCCAGAAGGCCATTGATTTTTTCGCCCAGCCCCTTGGCCGCCCAGCCCAGATGGGTTTCAAGGATCTGCCCCACATTCATGCGGGAAGGAACTCCCAGCGGATTCAAGATGATATCCACCGGCGTTCCATCGCTGAAATATGGCATATCTTCGTCGGGCAGAATCCGGGACAGAACGCCTTTGTTTCCGTGACGGCCGGCCATTTTATCGCCAACCGACAGCTTCCGCTTGATGGCAACATAGACCTTCACGAGCTTGATCACCCCCGGTGGAAGTTCATCGCCGGCTTTCATCTTCTCCTGCTTCTCTTCAAACAAGGCATTTACAAAGTCAATTTTCCGGGAAAGATTCTCAAGCAGGGACCGGACTTTTTCTTCAAGGGCTTCCTCATGAAGACAACAAATGTCTTTCCAGAGATGGAACGGAATCATCTCCAGGAGGGGCTTGGTAATGAGGTCGCCTTTCTTCAAAACGATTTTTTTCTTCTTCGGATCAACCAGTTTGGCAGCAGCCGTTTTGCCGATGAGCATCCCGGAGACCCGCTCTTTGACCGCCTCCGTAATGATCCGGATTTCATCGTCGTGATCCTTGCAAAGCAGCGCAAAAGCTTCCTCTTCGATAATCTGCGAACGATGGTCCTTTTCGGCCCCTTTCCGGATGAAAATCTTGGCATCGATAACGGTTCCCTCAACGCCGGGCGGCACGCGCAGAGAGGTGTCCCGCACGTCACTGGCCTTTTCGCCAAAAATGGCCCTCAGAAGCTTCTCTTCGGAGGACAGCTGGGTCTCGCCCTTTGGGGTAATTTTTCCAACGAGGATGTCACCGGGTTCGACGGCCACCCCCATGCGGACGATTCCGCTTTCATCGAGATTCCGGAGGGCTTCTTCCCCCACATTCGGGATATCCTTGGTAATTTCTTCTTTCCCCAGCTTGGTATCCCGGGCCATGGTTTCAAATTCTTCAATGTGAATGGAGGTGTAAACATCATCCTTGACGATCCTTTCGCTGACCAGGATGGAATCCTCGTAGTTGTACCCCCCCCAGGACATGAAGGCCACCATCACATTGCGTCCCAGTGCCAGCTCGCCATTGTCCGTAGCCGGTCCATCCGCAATAATATCGCCCTTCTTGATCCGATCTCCCTTGCTTACAATCGGTTTTTGGTTAAAACAGGTATCCTGATTGGAACGCTGGTATTTGATAAGGTTGTAAATATCAACGCCGATATCCAGTCCGTCCTGCTCGGCGCCGTCAGACTTAACGACAATACGTGATGCATCAATGCTTTCCACAACGCCTGATCGCTTGCCGACGACAACGGCCCCGGAATCCCTCGCCACGATGGATTCCATCCCTGTGCCAACAAGGGGAACGGCGGGTTTCATCAGGGGTACTGCCTGGCGCTGCATATTGGATCCCATCAGCGCCCGGTTGGCATCATCATGCTCAAGAAAGGGAATCAGGGTGGCCGCGACGCTAACCAGCTGATTGGGCGATACGTCCATCATACTGATCTCTTCAGGCAACACGGTCAGAAAGTCGCCTCCCTTTCGGGCCGAGATGAGTTCGCCGATGAACCGTCCATCCTTATCCAGCGGGCGATCCGCCTGTGCAATGATGAAGTCCTCCTCTTCAATCGCCGTGAGATAACGGACTTCCTCCTGGACCTTTCCATTTTCAACCATCCGGTAAGGCGTCTCGATAAAACCGAATTCATTGACCCGTGCGTAGGTACT
>CAYXQK010000179.1:0-5284 GCA_964467445.1 uncultured Syntrophaceae bacterium | reverse complement strand
CAGGGAAAAAAACGTCCGGATCATTGACGCGACCTGCCCGAAGGTGGCGCATGTCCAGGCCATCATTAAAAAACACGCCCGGAAGGATGACACGATCCTCATCATCGGCGACGAGAAGCACCCGGAGGTCATGGGGCTTTTGGGATACGCCTACGGGAAGGGGATCATCCTCAACAGCCTCGGCGATGTGGCGCGCCTGCCCGAGTTGGACCGGGTCTGTGTCGTTGCCCAGACCACCCAGAACATCGATCAATTCAACGAGATTGTTGCGGCGCTGCGCGAACGCTTTGCCGACGCGGTGGTCTTTGACACGATCTGTGAATCCACGGATAAACGCCAGTCGGAGGTTAAAAAAATGGCCGCGGTGGCCGATGCCATCGTGGTCGTCGGTGGCAGAAACAGCGCCAATACCATGCAGCTGGCCCGGCTGTCCGAACAGGCCGGAAGCCCGACTTTTCATATTGAAACCGCCGATGAGCTGAAAACATTTCCGATCGACCGGTACCGCCGGGTGGGTGTGTCCGCCGGCGCATCCACACCGAACTGGATCATCGACCGGGTGGTGGATGACCTTTCCGCCCGGCAGGAAGACCGCAGCGGGCGGTTCATGGGCCTCTTCCGCGTCTGGGTCTCCACCGTG
Source organism: uncultured Syntrophaceae bacterium (assembly GCA_964467445.1). GTDB lineage: Bacteria > Desulfobacterota > Syntrophia > Syntrophales > Fen-1087 > JAPLJM01. Next base: position 4,644 of record CAYXQK010000179.1, on the reverse strand, counting down.
CGGACGGATATTTATTCTGCCTTCGGCGCCGGCTGCCTGTCCTGGGTCAGCATGCTGCTCCAGGGGCTTCCCGTCCGCCCGGTGAATATCCTGACCGCTGCCCTTTATGTTTACGCCATGCATACGCTCAATCGCTTCATGAGCCGGGAAAAGGCCTTCATTCTGGGATCTTTCCGGGAGGAGTCCTACCTGAGGCACAGGCGGCTTTATTTAGGCACGGCCATCGCCGCCCTGCTGCTGGCATGGATGGGCGCCTTTCTGGCCGGCCCGGCCCCATTTATCATGCTGTTCCTGATTTCCCTGCTGGGCGTCCTCTATCATATGCGGGTACTGCCGGACGGGTGGCGTTTCCGGAGCCTGAAGGATCTCCCGGGTTCCAAGAATGTCTCCATGGCCCTGGCCTGGGCTGCGGTGGCTGCCGTCCTGCCCCGGATCGAAATCCATCTGTCCGTGTCTCCTGCACTGATTGTGGCGATTCTATTCACCTTTTCCATCGTCTTCATGCGCTCGGCCCTCTCGGATATCATGGATATTCAGAGCGACCGGCTGATCGGCAGGGAAACGATCCCGGTCCTGATCGGAGAGGAAAAAACCAGGTTGCTGGTGCAGGGCATTGCGGCGGCGCTGTTTATGCTGCTCGTTCTGGCCTATGCGGCGGGCTGGTCGTCCTCGTTGAGCCTGGTCCTTCTGATTTGCGTATTTTATGTGTGGATTTGTTTCAAACTTTGTGATAGGAGGTCGGCGTTTTCGGCTGTTGTCCTGGAAGGCCTGCTGGAAACCAATTATGTTATTGCCGGCGTCGGCGCCTTTGGCTGGCTGCTGGCCGCCCGATGGATGGGGTAGGAGCGTCTCGACAGGAGGCATGACCATGAAAAAAAGTGTGCGGCTATATGGTGCGATCGCCGTGCTCCTGCTGCTGATTCTGGGCTGCGGGGGGCTGCGCTACTCACAGGTGGCGCCGGAGGCGAAGGACTTTCGTCCGAAAAAAGTCGGCGTGCTGCCCGTGGATGTGGGGACTTACGAAGAGGCCCGGGGCGTCATGGATGACGTCATTGCCGGCGACCTGGTCAAGCGGAAGTGGTTTCAGGACGTGGTTGCGGCGGACAGCATCAGCCGTCAGCTCCAGGCCAATGAGGACTTGAGAAAGGCCGTTGCGGAGTATATGTCCAAGCTCAAAACGGTCAACTTTTCCGATTCCGCGCTGAGCAAAAAAATCGGGGAACTGGCGCAAGTCGACGCATTCCTCGTCGTTAATCTGGACTACTGGCAATACACCATGGAAAACAAAGACAGGCTTGCCAAGGTCGGCATGGGCATCAAAATGATCGACGCCAATACGGGTGTCATCATGTGGAAGGCCAGTCACCACGAGATCGAAACATACAGGTGGGTAAAGCCGGAGCTTGCAGCCGTGGCGAAAAAGCTGGCGGCCATGATGATCGATGAAATGCCGCATTGAATAAAGGGCTTTGCATAACCGATGAAAAATGGTTCGCGAGCGGCGAATCAAATGTTTTCCGCCTTTCCAAAGAGGATGTTTTCGGCTTGTCGTGAATCATGATTATGTCTGGTCGTTCTCTTAGCGGAAAAGATTTTTGAGACGCGGCGAAGCCATTTTTCAAAGGTCTCGAATTAAAGAACGGACAGGGGGATGATTTTATGAAAGACAGCGTACTCAACGCGATCAATCAGATCAGGCCCAACCTTCAGGCCGACGGCGGGGATGTGGAGCTGGTCGAAGTTGGCGAGGATGGCGTGGTGAAAGTCAGACTGACGGGGGCCTGTCGCGGTTGTCCCATGTCCCAGATGACCCTGAAGATGGGCATTGAGAAGTTCCTGAAAAAAGAAGTGCCCGGGGTCAAGGAAGTCGTTTCTGTTGCGTGAACAGGCGGAGTCTGTGCACGCCGGGGTTAAAAAAAATCAGGTGAGGTGAAAACAAAATGGCTTATAGTATTACGGACGAGTGCATTGCCTGTGGTTCCTGTGAGGATACGTGTCCTGTTGAAGCGATCAGCGAGGGCGATGATAAGTATGTCATTGATCAAAAGCTTTGCACCGACTGCGGCGCCTGCGCCGATCAGTGCCCGGTAGAAGCCATTGTTCCCGGAGACGACAAATAGGCTTGCATCCGACGGTCCGATGCCCAAAGGGGAAACCACCCGGAAACACGGTGCTTTCCCCTCTTCTGTTTTGTCCATCAGGCCTCCCCCGGAACGCTCTCATCGATTACCGGGGACCATTTTTCACCGGTCGAGCCATTTTGTTACACGAAATGAGGAATCATGAAAGCGTTCATCACCTTTGAAGGGATCGAAGGCTGCGGCAAGACGACCCAGATCAGGATGGCCGGCGATGATCTGAGGGAAAGACAGATCCCGGTGCTCGTGACTGAAGAACCCGGCGGCGCGCCGCTGGGAAAACACATCCGGAAACTGCTCCTGAATCAGGGGGATTGCCGGATCGACGCGAAAGCGGAGCTGCTCCTGTTCGCCGCCGCGCGGGCGCAGCATGTTCAGGAGGTGATTCTGCCCGCCCTCGCTGCGGAGCGGGTGGTGCTTTGCGATCGTTTTTCCGACGCCACCCTGTCCTATCAGGGATTCGGCCGTGGCCTGAGCCTTGAATTCATCAAAAGCCTGAATGAATTTTCCGCCGCCGCCTTGACGCCCGACCTGACCATCCTGTTTGATTTACCGGTGGAGGTCGGTCTGAGTCGGGCCGGCGACCGAATTGCGCGCATTGAAGGGGCGCCGCGCGAGGATCGCTTTGAACAGGAGGACCGGGCCTTTCATCGGAGGATCCGGGAAGGCTATCTCTCGCTCGCAAAGGATGAGCCCGAACGCTTTCGCGTGATCGATGCCTCCCGGAACGTGCAGGCCATCCAGCAGGAGGTCCGCGCGATAATCGCGACAGTCATTCAATATCAATAAGGAGCGCGCGGGCCGATGGCCTTTAAGGATATCCAGGGCCACGAGAAGCAGATCCGAATTCTGCAGCAGGCCATGATGAGAAACCGCATGGCCCATGCCTATCTTTTTTATGGCATGAAGGGCATCGGCAAAAGGAGCACGGCCCTGATTTTTGCCAGAGCCCTGAACTGCCGGACAGGCCAGGGAGATGCCTGCGACTGCTGTCCGTCCTGCCTGAAGGCGGATCACCGGAATCATCCCGATCTGAGGATCATTGAACCGGCGGGGCAGTTTATCCGGATTCAGGAGATCCGAGACCTTCAGCAGCAGATGACCTTTCGGCCCTTTGACGGGGGCCGGCGGACCTTTATCCTGGTCGATGCGGAGAAAATGAACGGCGCCGCCGCCGGCGCCCTGCTGAAGACATTGGAAGAACCGACGCCATCCAATATTCTCATTTTGATTTCCTCGCGGCCCTACCTTCTTCCCCTGACCGTCCTGTCCCGCTGCCAGCCCTTGCGTTTCAATCCGTTGAGCCGCCAAACCGTGGAGCGGTATCTGCAGGAGCGCCTCTCCGTGTTGCCGCTCGCCGCCCGTTTATTGGCCGCTTCTTCCGGCGGCAGCATCGGCAGGGCGATAGAGATGAACGACGCGGATTATCTGTCGCTGCGGAATTCGATGCTTGAGCAGGTGATGGGGCCGCAGCGGCAGGATCCCCTCCGCATTTTTTCCAGCATTCAAACCTTCGGGCAGGAGCGCAAAGACATCCTGGAACGGCTCGATATCCTGAGAGGTTGTTTTCGGGACGCCCTCGTCTACAAGGAAACGGGCATGGTCCATTATCTCACGAATCAGGACCGCGCCCCCGAGATTCAGTCTTTTGCCGGTGCCCATTCCGCCCCGGATCTGCTGAAACACATCCGGACCGTGGATCGGGCCTGCCGTGCCATAGACCAGAATGCCAATAAATCATTGACTTTAGAGGCGATGATGTTTAGACTCGCTTCAAAATCCTGAACATCCGGGAGCAGAATCCTTTGAAAAATATTGTGGGCGTAAAATTTCGCACAGAGGGCAAGGCCTACGACTTTGAGGCGGACTCTCTGCCGCTGATCAAGCATGACCCGGTGATCGTCGAGACGGACATCGGCGTTGTCCTCGGTACGGTGACCACCGACGTGAAACAGGCGCCGGCTTCCAGGCTTCCGGAGAATCTGAAGAAAGTGATGCGGAAAGCCACAGCGGAAGATCTCAAAATAAGGGCGGAGCATGAATCGATGGAGCGGCAGGCCCGCGAATATTGCATAGACAGAATTCGCGAGCGCAACCTTCCGATGAAGCTGATCGATGTGGCGTGCCTTTTCGATAAAAGCAAGGTCATCTTCTACTTTACCGCCGGAAATCGCGTGGATTTCCGGGATCTGGTCAAGGATCTCGTGCAGCGCTTCAAGCTCCGGATTGAGTTGCGGCAGGTCGGCGCCCGGCAGGAGGCCCGTATCATCAAAGGCCTCGGTATTTGCGGCCGCGAAGTCTGCTGCGCCAGCATGCTGCACAACCTGGATCGGGTGTCCGTCAAAATGGCCAAGGAACAGAACATGTCGCTGAACCCGGAAAAGATTTCCGGTCTCTGCGGCCGGCTTATGTGCTGCCTGGCCTTTGAATATGACGGCTACGTGGACATGAAAAAGAATATGCCCAAGTGCGGCAAGATGATCCAGTGCGAAGGGGGGAAGGGCAA
>CAYXQK010000178.1:0-2900 GCA_964467445.1 uncultured Syntrophaceae bacterium | reverse complement strand
GACGGATCGCGCGTGGGCCTGCTCAACGTCGCGGTCTTCGGCTTCGACAGCGGGGGCAACGCGATGGGGGCGAACGTGCAGGAACTGCCGCTGAAACTCAGCGAGGAGCATTACGCGGGCTTCCTGAAAGGCGGGCTTCCCTACACGATTTCGTTCCCCGCCATCCGCGGCGCGCAGAACATCCGGTTCGTCGTCTACGACTTCGGGTCAGACCTCATCGGCCGCGCCGACACCAACGTGCTCTGAGGCAAAAAATAGGGGCGGCGGCGCCCGTTGCGCCGCCGCCCGCGATAGTGACCCCGGGTCTTCATACCCGGGGCTCCATCACACCCTTACCACGTGAACCGCAGCCCGAACTGTGTGATGCGGCCGCCGGCATCCTGAGATGCGTTGGGGTCGCGGGCCGCGCTCGTCACTTCCCAGTTGCTCCTGGAGCTCCCGGTGCTGTAGCTCACCGGGATGAAGTTGATGTTGTCGAAGACGTTGTAGAGGTCCATGCGGGCCTCGATGAAACGGCTCCTGCCCATGCTGAACCGCTTCACGAAGCTGAAGTCGGACCTGCCGAACCACGGCGCCGTGATGATGACGGTCTCGGGCGCGCCGCAGTCGCCCGTGAGATAGGCCGCGCAGTCCAGGCTGCTCCGGCGCGTGAAGTACCGGCCCGTCGGCAGGGCGCCCGAATAGCCGGTCAGCGAGGTTGCCGACGTCTGGCTGAACGCGATAATCGAGTTGTCGATCACATCTTCCGGGAACATGTAGATGCGCTCGACGCCGTTGGCGTCCTGCCGGCGGTAGAACTTGAACATGTCCTGGACGTCCTTCGCCGTCATCCCGACGAAATTGATGCCGCCGAAGTCGTACTTCGCGCCGCTCTGGAATCGCATCACGCCGGCAAATTCCCAGCCTCCAATGATCGCGTTCATGAAGCCGCCGACGCCGCTGCCCCACCTGCGACCATGGCCGAACGGCAATTCGTACATCCCGTTGAGCCTGATGGAATGGTCCGGCCCCACCGCGCTCGGGATGGAGTGCCACGAACCGTCGCGCAGCGACGGCCACGACCATGTGTCGCGCGTGCCGTAACTGTAGCTCCCCTGCACCATGAACCCGTTGCTCAAACGGCGGCGCAGGTCGATCTGGATGGCGTCGTACTTCGTCCGTCCGCCGGCAGTCTTCAACCAGGAACCGCCCTCCTTCACGTCGGGGTTGATCTGGAAGAAGTTCGCAGGCAGCCCGGCGGCGATGGCGTTGGCGTTGCGCGACGAATTCTGCAGGCCGCTCGTTCCGGTGCCGGCGATCGTCGTTACGGCCGGGTTGTAGATGCGGAGCGAGTCGTACCACGACGAGGCGGTGTAGTTCGCGCTCGTGTAAGCCGCCGGGTTCTGGTTCGCGGCGTTGTTGAGCGGCGTTCCGGCGAAGTAGGCCTGAAAGATCGGCAGCGGGGCGGTCCCCGGCGCGCCGGTGTAGGCGAACGTGCTGCCGCGCCCGGCAGCGATATTCGCCCGCAGGTTCTGCTGCGCCATCTGGAACTCTTTGTAGAACCCGTTCTCGAGGATGTTCCAGTTCGCCGAGCCGTTGAGGTTCCACTGGAAGTCCGTCCCGCCGTAGTTCATGTTGCCGACGTACCGAATCTCGAGGGCCATGTTACGCCCGAGTTCCCGCTGGAACCCCACGCTGTACTGGTGGGTGTAGCCCGTCGGGAAATCGGGGTAGTAGGCGTTGAGCACCTCGCTGACGCCCGGCGTGAACGGAAACTGCAGGACGGGCGTGGCCGGCGGCCCGAGGCGGTTGGGCTGGCTGAACAACACGGGCAGTCCGTCGGTGCCGAGGTTGCCCAGGGCGATGCTCCGGGTCCCGGAGCGTGACGCACCCGGGTTCGATCCGAAGATGGACGTGAACGGCGCAAAACCTTCCCGGTCGTAGGAGACCGAGTACCCGCCTCTCAGGACCGGATCGGGGCTCAGCAGTTTCGACAGCCATCCGCTACCCGTGTTCCCCCGCCACACGACACCGACGCTCGGCGCGACGTTGTTCCAGTCCATGTTGTACGGCCTCTCGCCGCTCTTGTACTGGACCATGCTCGGCGCCGTGCCGTTCATCTGTCCCGGCTTGAAGAGGTTGTTCGGCCCGGTGACGCCGTAGATCTGGGTCCAATCCGCGAGCCTCGCGTAGCTGTCGTTTCCGGGCTTGAAGGGGAACTGGAGCTCCCACCGCAAGCCGCCGGTCAACGTCAGCGACGGGCTGAGCCTCCACGAATCGCTCATGAACAAGCCCAGGACGTCGACGCTGAACTCCTGCACGCGGTCGCCGGTGTAGACGTACTCGCCGCCGTCGTTCAGGTAGAACGTGCCTGCAACCTGGGAGACCCGTCCCGTCAACATCGCGTACAGGTTCCGCGCATATCCCTGCTGGGTCGTATTGAGGCCGCCCGGGTAGTTCGCTGAAGTGCTCAGGAACCCGTACGCGGGATCGGAGCTCGACACGCCGAATGTCAGCGACGGCGCCAGCTGGTTCGCGTCCCAGTTCCGTCCGTTCAGATGCGTGTACGACCCGCCCATCGTGAGGGTGTGCTTGCCCTTCAGCCACGTCAACGTATCCTCGTAGACCGTCGACGGCGTGAAGCGCGTGCTCGGCCCGTTGATCGGCTGCGGGGCGGTCAACGTCGTCCCGCCGATGTCGAGCATGTTGACGAACCACGATCCCGAACAGCCCGGCCCGGTGCAGGCGAAGTTGTCCTTCGTCATGTTGGTGTAGAACTCTGACGTCCCGCCGGCGTACCCGTAGCGCGCCTCGTTGACGATGTTCTTGCCGAACGTCGAACGCAGCGCCGCCGACCAGGAATAGCGGTGCGACCACTGACCGCCGAAATTCGTGAAGCCGGGGAAGCGCGGCTCGGCGTT
>CAYXQK010000177.1:0-2699 GCA_964467445.1 uncultured Syntrophaceae bacterium | reverse complement strand
ATCTGCTGGGGCGAGCACCGGCAGGCCTTGTGCGAATCGCCAAAATGACCGCAGGGGCAGGGATTCATGGCCGCTACGAGCATGAATCGGGATGGATAAGTCGCTGTCATCGCTGCGCGTGTGATCGTGACCCGGCCGTCTTCCAGCGGCTGTCGGAGCGCTTCAAGAACATTTTTCCGAAACTCCGGCAGTTCATCGAGGAAAAGCACGCCGTGGTGCGCCAGGCTGATCTCCCCGGGCCTTGGGAGATGTCCGCCGCCAATCAGACCGGCATCGGATATGGTATGGTGAGGCGAACGAAAGGGCCGCGCGGCAATCAAGCCGCCCTTCTTGTTCAGCAGGCCGGCGACGGAAAATACCTTTGTGGTTTCAATGGCTTCTTCAAAAGAGAGATCGGGCAGAATCGAGGACAGGCGCTGGGCAAGCATGGTTTTGCCGCTGCCGGGCGGCCCGATCATGAGCAAGTTATGTCCCCCTCCGGCGGCAACCTCCAGTGCCCGTTTCGCCTGTTCCTGTCCATGGATTTCGCTGAAATCAAAAGGATACTGCAAACTGCTGCGGAAGAGATCTTCCGCATCGACTTGCACCGGCTCGATGGCCCTCCGTCCGCTGAGAAACTCGACCACATCGGACAGGTTATCCACGGGGATCACATTCAGTGCTTTGACCATCCCGGCTTCCATGGCATTTTCCCGCGGTACGATAATGCCCCGCAGCCCCATTTCGCGGGCCTGGAAAGCCGCGGAAAGGGCGCCGCAAATTCCCTTGACGGCGCCGTCCAGGGACAGCTCGCCGATCAGAAGATAGTCCCGGCACAGATCCGGTTCGACCAGCCCTTCCGCCGCCAGGATCCCGACGGCAATGGGAAGATCAAACCCGGTGCCCTCCTTTTTGATGTCCGCCGGCGCCAGGTTTACCGTAACGTGGGTGGGAGGAAACCGGTAACCGGAATTTTTGACGGCGGCCTTGATCCGGTCCTTGCTCTCCCGCACAACGACGTCCGGAAGCCCCACCGTGGAAAACTGGGGCAGCCCGGGGGAGATGTCGATTTCGACCTCCACGGGATAAGAATCGATGCCGATAATCGTGCTGCTCATCACTTTCACAATCATATCGCAGAACTCCTCAACACTTTCAGTCTATTATAAAAGAAGCCTTTGCATCGCAAGATATATTTTAAAAAATCCCGGTAAAAATTCTTTAACCGGCTTGACGGAGAGGGTTCCATGTGCTAATGGCTGTGCAGAGTTTGCCTGGTTTATTGTTTTTCATTCACGAAACAGCCGATCATACACCCTTATGACAAACAAACTGTCCCATCTTGACGAAAAAGGCCATGCACGCATGGTCGACGTGACCCGCAAGGCGGCGACGACGCGCACGGCCGTTGCCCGGGGAAAGGTTCTGATGCAGCCCGCTACGCTGGCGTTGATCGAAACCGGCGCCATGCAGAAGGGCGACGTCCTGGGGGTGGCCAGGATCGCCGGGATCATGGCGGCCAAACGGACCAGTGAGTTGATCCCGCTGTGTCATCCCCTGGCCTTGACCGATATTGACGTCCAGTTTTCCCCCCTTCATTCACGCGGTGAGCTGACCATCGAAGCAACCGTCCGCACCGTGGGAAAAACCGGGGTGGAGATGGAGGCCATGACGGCCGTCGGCATCGCGGCCCTGACCATTTATGATATGTGCAAGGCGGTGGACCGGCAGATGATCCTTTCGGATATCAGGCTGGTGAGCAAAAAGGGCGGCAAAAGCGGTGCGTTTACAATGGATGAGCGGATGGCCCCATGACCGCACAACTATTTAAAATCCGGCGGGCACTTATGATTCCCTTCGGCATCTGCGCCGGAGGGCTGATTTGTCTGCTGGTTCTGGCCCTGCTGGTCAAGGGTTCCGGTCTGGAGCGGGTTCTCCTCGCTGTGATCACCCTGATCACGATCGCTTTCTTTCTAATGGCCCGGGACCGCAGGATCACGATAACGGATCAGGGAATTGTCGTTAGAAAGTTTTTCAAGATAAAGGAAATAAATCGCGACGACATCAATCATGTGGGTTGCTTGATCCTGCGCAAAAGGGTCTATCTGCTGCTGACCACGACCAGGGGATTTATCATCCTGTCGAACGCCTATGAGAATTTTTCCGTCCTGATCCGCAGCATCGTCGAACAGGTCGGTCCGGAGAAAGTGGAGGAAGAAGTCCGCGCTTTAGCGGAAAGCCCTGCTAAAAACCGGGCGGACGTTATATCCCTGTGGTTCGCCGTGGTGGTCATTTTCGGCCTTATTATTTTGAAACTGTCATCAACTTAACCATGTTGCATCAAAGACAACGGGAGAGATAAGATATTGTCCATGAATAAAAAGCGCCCTAAAGTGCCATTGACCGGAAGAGACAAGAACAAAAGCGTCTCTTCCGTCTTAGAAGAGATTCTTGAAAAAAAACTCGAGGATATCTCTACCTTGCTGTGTTCCGCGGGCAACAAAAAGAGCAGTGTCTATCAAGATGTCATCTATATGGTGGAAAGAAGCCTGTTTAAAATTGCCCTGAAACGCTGTAATCATGTGAAATCCTCATCAGCCGCCTATCTGGGAATCAACCGGAATACCTTTCAGAAAAAAATGGCCAAATTGGATCTGGATGAAGAAAATGACCGATGACGCCATCCCGTCGCAGGCGCTATCGAAATGCGCCTGACGACC
>CAYXQK010000176.1:0-3040 GCA_964467445.1 uncultured Syntrophaceae bacterium | reverse complement strand
TGAACAAAGCAGTGGGAAGAGGATCTACTCTACAAACCATGCTCTCTGGCATCAGGTGCATACACAGATTCACTCCTCCCATTTTACCCCGGCGTCCCAGGGTAGCTTACAACACTTGATGATTTATAAGAACACAAGGTGCACAAAATAACCAGCTATGTCCTTTTTGGTTAAGCAGTACGGGTTGAAAGCTGCTATAAAAATTCATCGCCATCCCTTACTGACTTCAATATACTTCGATAAGGACACTTGAACCGGTTGAGCGTTCATTATCATTATAAAAAAGATCCCATTCCAAGCATACCCCCTACCAGACTTTCTTACTATTTGACAATCCCGGGTCGTTAAATTATAGTTCCGGAAATCCAATCTCAAGGGCTCCCTTTTATGCAGATGCAGGATGTGTTTCAACGTTACAGCGATGATCTCAAGCGCGTGGAGGAATGCATGGATTTTCACCTGCGCTCTGAAGTCGATCTGATTCCCGAAATCATTCAGCATCTTATCGGCAGCGGCGGCAAGCGTTTCCGGCCTCTGCTGCTGCTGATCTGCTCTGAACTCTGCGGTTACCGGGGCCAAAAATGTTACACCCTGTCGGCCGTGATCGAATTCATCCACACGGCGACGCTCCTGCACGACGATGTGATCGACAAAGCCGAAACCCGGCGCGGGAAGGTCTCGGCGAACAACGTCTGGGGCAATGCCGCGAGCGTCCTGGTCGGCGATTTCCTCTACTCCAAGGCCTTCAAACTCATGGCCGACGAAGACAATCTGGCCGTCATCAAGCTCATGTCCGCCTCGACCAATATCATGTCCGAGGGCGAGGTCTTTCAGCTCGTCAAATGCGGCGATATCGACATCACTGAAGCGGAATACTTGACCATCATCGAGAAAAAGACATCCATCCTCATGTCTGCGGCCTGTGCTTCGGGTGCGATCCTGGGCAATGCCACGCAGAAGCAGATCGATGCCCTGGCCGGCTTCGGTTTGCGACTCGGATCGGCCTTTCAGATCACCGATGACACGCTGGATTACACGGCCCGGGAAGAGGAATTCGGCAAGAGCATCGGCAAGGACCTTGAAGAGGGGAAAATGACACTTCCGTTGATCCATACCCTCAAACATTGCGCCCCCGCCGAAAAAGACCGGATCAGAAAAATCATTGAAAGCAAAGGCGCGGACGGAAACGCCATCCGCGAAATCGTGACCCTCATCAACCGGTATGACGGAATCAGCGCCGCCTTGAACAAGGCCGGAACGTACATTGACGAGGGCAAGGCGTCCCTGAGCATTTTCGCGGATTGCGAGGCCAAAGCCGCCCTTTTAACCGTTGCGGACTTCATCATGGAAAGGCGCCTCTGACCGATGAAGACCTGTTATTTTGAAGATTTCAGCCCGGGGGACCGCATTGAGTCGCTGGGCATGACCATGACGGAGGGTGCGATCATCGATTTTGCCACGCGTTACGATCCGCAGCCCTTTCACACGGATCGCGTTGCTGCAGAAAAATCGATATACGGCGGCTTGATCGCCAGCGGCATCCACACGATCGCCGTCTCGTTTAGTCTGCTGCTGCAGACCGGTGCCCTGGCCAACAATCTGGGATCGCCGGGTTTCGACGAACTGCGGTGGCTCCGGCCCGTTTATCCCGGCGATACGCTGCGGGCCGTGGGCGAAGTCGTCGAGGTCCGCCCGTCGGCCTCCCGCCCCGACCGCGGCACGGTCCGTTTCCGGTGCACCACGCTGAATCAAAAGGACGAGCCCGTGCAAACGGTTTTCTGCAATCAGCTGCTGAAGCGGCGGCCGACGGAGAGTGATGTTTGATATCGTAACAGGGAAGAAACGATGACGATGGAAGAGGCCATCAGAGGCAGACGCAGCATCCGCAAATTCAGAAGAGACCCCATCCCGGAGGAGGTCCTGCGGAAGATCCTTGATCAGGCGCGCTGGGCGCCGTCCTGGGGAAATACGCAACCCTGGGAGTTTGTCGTCCTCACGGGAGACGCCCTGGAGGAATACAGAACGACAAAGCACCGCAAGATGGTCGCCGGCGAGGCGTTCTCTCCGGAGGTTCCCATGCCGGAGGTCTGGCCGGAACCTTTGAAGAAAAGATACATGGAAACCGGGAAACTCGTGCTGACGGCGATGGGCATCGCGCGGGAAGACAAGGAGGGCCGCAACCGGCTCTATGAAAATATGTTCCTGCTGTTCGACGCCCCCTGCCTGGTCGTTGCCTGCATTGACGCCAAAAGCCTCGTGGAATATGCCATGCTCGATATCGGCCTCGTCCTGCAGACCCTGTGTCTTTCAGCCTATGACAAAGGAATCGGCAGCTGCATCATGGCCGTCTCTGTCGGCTACCCGGCGCTGCTGCACAAAATCGCCGCCATTGGAGACGACCGGCGCATCGTCATGGGCGTGGTGCTGGGATATCCGGATCCCGATTATCCCCTGAACCGCTGCGAGCGAGTCAGGGCGGATATCAGCGAATTCGTCAGATGGGTGAGCTGAGGGACGCGCATTCCATTTCTAAATCAAAGATGATATCGAGGCGGCAAGGAGGAGGCGACGAGGCGTATTTTACATACGTTGAGGAAGTCGACGACGCTGCCAACAAAGATAGCGCTTTGATTTAGAATTCGAATTACACCACGATCGGCCCGGCGTATCGGCTCCGGAAAGGCTCCGCCAGTCCCTCGCGATCCTGTTTCATCGCCTGCGGCAGATAATCCAGTATATCCTGAGCGGTCATCCCGTCCTCGCCTTTTTCCGCTGCGGCCAGATCCCCGGCAAAACCGTGGATAAAAACCCCTTTTTTAACGGCCTCTTCCAGCGGCAGACCGAGACCAAGCATGGCCGCGATCGCGCCGGTCAGCGCATCGCCGGAACCGGCCGTCGCCATCCCGGAATTTCCGCTCAGGTTGATGAAGACCCGTCCATCGGGACATCCGATCAGGGAATGGGCGCCCTTGAGGACGACCAACGCCCCCAGATCGCCGGCCGTTTTTTGCAGGACGGCGATTCTCTGCCGGTCAATCTC
>CAYXQK010000175.1:0-4407 GCA_964467445.1 uncultured Syntrophaceae bacterium | reverse complement strand
AACAAACAGGCCAGCAACACCCCGGCGCCGAACATCAAAACACGATATTTTTTCATTTTAACCCCCTCTTGTTTCATTTTTTAAAACGCTACATCTCCATTGAAAAATGGTTCGCAAGCGGTGAATCAAAGATTTTTCGCACTTCCAGGAATCAGACTAATTAATTGATTTTGCTGATATTTAATCACTGGCATCTTCCAAGCGAAAAAGATTTTGAGCCGCGGCGAAGCCATTTTTCAATAATCTCATCACATCATCATGCCGATCGTGAATTCAAAGCGACCGGTGGATTCATCGGTCTTGCGGTCAAGGACAAAGCCGTATTCCAGCCTCAACGGGCCGATCGGGGAATACCAGCGGACGCCGAAGCCGGCGGTTTGCCGCATATCGCCGAATTTGTAGCCGCTTTCCCAGCTATTGCCGGTATCGTAAAAGATGACGCCTTTCAGGCCGGCGCTCGCCATGAGCGGAAAGATAAATTCCCCGCTGAAGGCCATCATAGTCAGGCCGCCAAGCAGGTCGCCTGTCACGGGATCCCTGGGACCGATATCGCGCAGCCCCCTCAGGGAGCTTATGCCGCCAAGCACGAAACGTTCGTAAATGGGAACGTCCCGGTCCGAATTGCTCTGTAAAAAGCCGGCCCGTCCAATGATACTGAAGACTGTTTCGAGCGGCAGCGGAAAGAACCAGGAGCTGGCCACGCCGAATTTGGTATAACTCGCGTCCCCCATGAGGAAGCCGCCTGCATAGGTCACCGAGGCGCTGTTTTTCGATCCCCTGGAGGGGAACATGTTATCGTTTGTCGTATCCCGGATCACTGAGGCGGTCAGGGAGCTTGTCAAGGTCAAACCCGCCTGTCTCTTTATATAGATCGATGCCGTTTCCAGAATGTCCTTGATATCGTCCGAGGAAAGCCGGTAGCCGAGATAGGCGGTCACATACTCCCAGATCGGATAACCCAGCGTGGCCCCTCCGCCCGTGCTGGACAGGTTGTATGTGTCAAACTGTCTGTTATAATTCCAGATATCAAACTTGCTCCAGAGCGGGATGTCAAAGAGCCAGGGCTCGGTGAAGGAAATCTCGTACTGCGCCGATCTTTCGCCCAGATAGGCCTTCAAACTCAGGATCTGCCCCCGGCCGAACAGGTTCTGCTGGGAGACCTGGGCGGACAGCAATGCCCCGTCCAGGGCGCTGTATCCGGCACCGACGCTGAACAGACCGGTCGGTTTTTCCTTGACGCGGATGTTGATATCCGTGAGGTTCGGCTTGATGCCCTTTTCCGTCTGAAAATCAATTTCCTCGAAGTAGCGCAGGCGGTTCAGGTCCTGATAGCTTTTCTTCAAATTGCTGCTGCTGTAAAGGTCGCCTTCCGTGATGGAAAGCTGCCTCCGGATCACCTTGTCGCGGGTCTTCGAATTGCCGCTGATGGAGATCCGGTTAAAATAGACCAGATAGCCCTTTGAAATCTGGTAAGTGATATCGACCGTCTGCTCTGCGTCCTGGGCCCTTGTCTGCGGCGTCACCTCCGTGTAGGCGTACCCCTCGTCGCTGCCGGCCTGGGTCAGGTATTCGATATCCTTCATGACCGCTTCCCGGTCAAAATAATCCTTCTTGATAATATTTAAATTTTTCAGCAGTTTGTCTTTGGGAATCTTCAGGGGATCGCCGGCAATGTCAATCTTTCCGACCTTGAACTGCTTGCCTTCCGTCACCCGGATCTTCAGATAGATTCCCTTTTGATCGTAGTCTACCTGAGCTTCTCCAACCTGGGCATTGATGAAACCGTTGTTGAGATAAAAGGCATGGAGCTTGCCGATGTCCTGTTTGAGTTCATCCTCCTTGAGCACACCGGCATCGGTAATAAAAGAAAACAAACTCTTTTCAGTTGTTTTCATGATGTTCTTGAGCTCTTTATCACGGAAGGCGCGATTCCCTTCGAAGCTTATTTTGCTGACATAAAGCCTGTCGCCTTCCACAATATTATAGGTGACCCGGACGTCCTTCTCCCCTTCCTTTTCGACCTGGTCGGTGATTTCCGCATTGTAATAGCCCTTGCTGTGATAGAGGCCCCTGATTCTCTCGATGTCCGCTCTGACTTTTTCAGGATTCAGGATCTGGCGTGTTTTGAAGGTCAGCACACCCTCAATATCCCCCTTGCTGATCTTTTTGTTGCCCTTGATGACGATGTCGGAAATGAGCGCCCTCTCCTGGAGCGTATAGGTGATGACCTTTCCTTCAGGCGTATCGGCCACCTCTGCGGTGATATCCTGGAAATGTCCCATTTTGTAGATGGCACGGACATCGTCGGCCACGTCCGCCTCCGAATAGAGACCGCCCCTTTTGCTTTTCAGGACCGTGCGGACGGCATCCGCCTCGATCTTGCGGTTTCCCTTGAACTCCATACCGGCAACCTTCTGGTCGGGAAAGGCCCGTTTCAGAACCTCGGTTTTCAGTTGCGTCAGAATGGTTGCGATGTTTTCCACCCCGCGGCCATGGACGAAAATGCCCGGGATCGTTATGCCCTGCCGGACGTCGATGACCTTCGCATCGATGCTGATCACTTCCCCGAATTCCGAAACACTTCCCAGAATGACCAGATCGGCCCCCAGGGCTTTTGCGACGGACAGGGCCGTTGCGTCATCCAGCCGTTTTCCGCGGATGGCGCCCAGGACCGCGTCCCGGTCGAGGACCTCGATGAATTTTGATTTCAGCAGCTCAGCCGGGAGCCCCTTATCGATGGCTTCCTGAATACCGGCGGCATTGGTACGAGTGTGAATTTCAAAGGGAAATACGGCGATCTTCCTGATTTCGTCAGCGATTGATTCCGCTGCCCAACAAAGCGCGATCGCAACAACGGCCAGTATCATGAAGCGATTTTTTTTATTCACCAAAAACGATCCTTCCGTCCTGAAGCCCGATACGCCGGGACATTTGTTTCGCCAGCATGGCGTTATGGGTGACCACGACCAGCGTGATCCCCTTTGTCTTGTTCAGCCTGACCAGGAGATCGCCGATCATCGCACCCGTTTCCGTATCCAGATTTCCTGTCGGTTCGTCGGCCAGCAGCATCTCCGGTTCCATGATGAGCGCCCGGGCAACGGCCACCCGCTGTTGCTCTCCCCCCGACAGTTCTCCGGGTTTGTGGGTTGTCCTATCATGAAGCCCCATATCTTTCAAGAGAAGTTCGGCCCGCTTTCCGGCTTCTTTTTTACTCATTCCGTGAATCAAAGCCGGCATCATGACATTTTCCAGGCTGCTGAACTCCGGCAGCAGGTTGTTGAACTGAAAGACAAAGCCGATTTTTTCATTCCTGAAAACAGCCAGTTCTGTTTCCGTCCAGATAAAGACATCCCGATCCTCAAACAGAATTGTGCCGGACGTCGGGCGATCCAGCGTCCCCAGGATATGGATCAACGTGCTTTTCCCGGAGCCGGATACGCCCACAACGGCCAGGGAATCCCCCTTGCCGATTTCGAGGTTCAAATCCTTCAGGACATCGATGCGCGTGCCGTCCTTGATGAAGGTCTTGTTGAGCTTGCTGATCCTGATCACGATAACCCCGTTCTGTACCTGAGACCTTAAAAAATGGCTTCGCCGCGTCTCAAAAATCTTTTCCGCTAAGAAGACAACAAGCAGTAATCATTGTATATTACAAACCGTTAACGTCATCTCTGGAAATGCGGAAAACATTTGATTCACCGCTTGCGAACCATTTTTTGTCGGTTGTGTAAAACATCCCTATTCATATCTCAATGCCTCCGCCGGGTCCAGCTTCGAAGCCCGCCAGGAAGGATAAATGGTCGATAAGAAACAGATCGCAAGCGACCCCACGATGATGATGGCAACATCGCCGTAATTGATCCGGTAGGGGAGCTCGCTCAGGTAATTAACATCTCCGGGCAGGATTTTAACACCCAGCAGATTTTCGACAAAGAGCGAGATTTTCGACAGATTCAGGGCAACGGTGATGCCCCCAAGGGCCCCCAGCAGCGTCCCGATGAAGCCGATGATTACGCCCTGCAGAATAAAGATCTTCATGATGCTTCCGGCCGTTGCCCCCATACTCTTGAGAATGGCGATATCCTTGCTTTTTTCCATGACCACCATGATCAGCGTGGTGATGATATTGAAGGCGGCTACGAGCACGATCAGGCTCAGGATGATGAACATGACCCGTTTTTCAAGTCGCAGGGCGGCAAACAGGTTTTTGTTCATTTCCATCCAGTTCCTGGCCCAGTAGGGGAATCCAAGTTTTCGTTCGATGGTTTTGGCGATCACGTCCGCCTTGTAAATGTCATTGACCCGGATTTCCACGCCGGTGACCAGATCTCCCATGTTCAGAAATTCCTGGCAATCCTTCAGCGAGACAAAAGTCAGTGTGGAATCATATTCATAAAAACCCGAATC
>CAYXQK010000174.1:0-4399 GCA_964467445.1 uncultured Syntrophaceae bacterium | reverse complement strand
GCCCGGAAAATTTTCTCCTGAGCTTCCTCCTTGATCTGGAAGGCACTCGTGACAAGGACCTTTCCCGAGCTTTCGATCGATTTTGAAATGAGAAGCCGTTCCCTCTCATCAAGTTCCATAATGCGTCTTATGAAGACATCTACTATTTGCTGCTCAAGGTCTTTGTCTGCCAGGTCTCTCAGGGCTTGGCGGGTTACGGCAAACACCTCTTTGGTGGTCCGTTCTCCGAGCTCCTTGAGAAAGGCAATCTTCCTTTTTTGAATCGTTTCGTGCCATCTTGCTTGCATACCGTTAATTTCTTCACGGGCCTTTAGCACGAGGTCTTTTCTGAAGTTCTCAGCCTCTTCCTTAGCCTGAGAGATCATTTCCTCGCGCTGCAAATCGAATTCCTGGCTCTTACGGTTATATGCTGCGGCTTCATCTTCAGCCTCGCTCTTCTTATTTTGAGCATCTTCAAACCGCGAGGTTATCCGCGCTTCCCTCTGGTCCATAGCATTGATAATGCGACCATAGAGGAAGTGTTTGAGGAGGGCCACAAGAATGAGGAAGTTAATAACCTGGGCTGCTACCGTAAACCAGTCAATAAGCATGTATGGACCCTTACTGTGATGTCACGTAGCGCCAGAACGGATTGGCGAAGATGAGGATCATGGAAATGACAAAACAGTAAATGGCCAAAGACTCGATCATTGCCAGACCGATAAAGAGTGTTCGAGTAATAGTGTTTGCCTCATCCGGCTGCTGTGCAATGGAACTGAGTGCCTGTGCCACCGCGCGGGCCATTCCCAAAGCCGGACCAATGGAACCCACAAACATAGTCATTCCGGCGATAATAATCGAGAACATCCCTATCAGGGTTTTAATATCCATATCATCTCCTCCTTATCATAAATTGTTTAAACCGTTTCATCTGGTTTCTACCGTTTAAACCTTTTCATCCGCTGGAGCTTGAAAATATTGGACCTGTGTTCAGGCCTTCCTTCTCTTCACGGGCTTTCAGTGCAGATGCAATATACACGGTGGCGAGAATGGAAAAAATATATGCCTGGATAAGACCGATCAATAACTCGAGCACGTTCATTACAATAGGAAAAAGAAATGGAGTGAGCGAAAGAAGAATGCCAACAACCTTGCTCCCGCTCATGACATTGCCGAAAAGCCGGACAGCAAGGGCGACGGTACGCGAGATCTCGCCTAATATGTGAAAAGGCATGATGAAGAGTGATGGTTCCGCAAAGTGCTTTAGGTATCCGATAAGACCCCTGTCCCATATGCCGTAAAAGGGAACGGCAATGAATACACAGATAGCTAAGGCCGCGGTTGTGGAAAGAGAACTGGTAGGGGGTGCATAGCCTGGTACGAAACTGAGAAGGTTCGAGATGGCAATAAATGCGAAGAGCGTTCCAATAAAGGGGAGAAAGCGGTCGGATTCCTGTTGGCAGATCTCACTAATTTGATCTCTCATTCCGACCACCACTACTTCAAGAAGGCTCTGCCAGCGGGATGAAACAGTTTCTGTCGAGAGATTGCGGGTTACCAGCCATGATCCGACGGTTATAAGTGTCATGATTATCCACGTGTAGAAGATGGTTGCGTTGAGAACCAGGAATTTCCACTTCCAGAGGATGACTGCATCGGGGGTAATCTGGTCGAGGTGCAGTATCTCCATGGCCTACTCTTTCCTCGTTGGAAGGGCCTGATGTGCAAACCCATAACGGTTTGTAAGAACCTTTCGCATCACGAGAAAACCGAGCATGCAGGCCAAAGCCCGCTCCCAGTGTCCAGACATAACTATGAAAAATCCCCCAAGTGTTAATCCTGTTCTGGCAAAAAAACTTCCAATCGAAAGCATCGCCGGTCTCTTTACCTTGAAAAGATTTTGCACAGTCAGCCAGAGGGAACCGAAATAAAACAATCCCAGGAGAAGACCTGCCGCAAATGCAATTGAGATATGAAGGACCATCGATTCAGTCATATTTACTCTCCCGCCTGAGCCAGTACCAGGCATGAAAACAGCCAAGGATAAGGCCAACCATAAGAAGCGTGAGGGTCCAGGAAAAACGTTGTGGCAAGGCGTTGTCAAGCCATCTTCCCAAGGCGACGCCAATTAACGTGGGTGTAGCAACCGTCCATCCCACGAGACCAGTCATGCGCAGCCCCTTTACGAGTGCACTGTAGCGCCTCTCACTCCTGGCTTTTAGTTTGCGGACTTCCCTCTTGCCAACTTTCTTTAAAAGTTGGTCTTCGGTATTCTGTTTCTGTTCTTTTGAATTGTTATTTATATCCACGTTCCCCTATCTCCAGAAAGCCTCTGACCAGATCGGCCTCAAGTTTGGCCATTGTTGAACGGGCAACTTTCTCCTGGTCATCGATGTTTCGAAACACCCTTTCAACCGTCTCTTTTAACTTTCCCAACTCAGCACCGGGTACAGCACGGGTCGAAGAAATAAGAACCTCCGGCCCGGCTTTGACAAGTACGCCCTCATCAACGGCAAGGAACACTTCATGACCCTTGGTAGTTACAAAGGAG
Source organism: uncultured Syntrophaceae bacterium (assembly GCA_964467445.1). Lineage (GTDB taxonomy): Bacteria > Desulfobacterota > Syntrophia > Syntrophales > Fen-1087 > JAPLJM01. Next base: position 1,869 of record CAYXQK010000174.1, on the reverse strand, counting down.
AGAATCCCGGGTACTAGGGCTGCGACGAAGTCGATGTGGTGGGGAAGAAGGCAAAACGAGCCGTTCGCTGCCTCGGCAACGATCTTCTTCACCTCTTCGTTCAGCATGACACCGCCAGGAAGGAGAATTTTAAGATTCATCTATGCGGGCCTCATTGATGGTGCCGATCATATAAACAGCACGCTCTGGATACTCGGAAAACTCATCATTGAGAATGCGCTCACATCCATCGATTGCATCCTCGCGGCTGACTGTTTTGCCTTTCAGACCCGTAAACTGCTCCGTTACGAAGAACGGCTGTGTGAGAAAACGTTCGAGGCGTCGTGCACGGTAAACAGTCTTCCTGTCCTCCTTGGAGAGTTCCTCTATGCCCAGCATGGCGATAATGTCTTTCAGGTCTTCGTAGGTGGCGAGAGTTTTCCTTATTTCCTGGGCGACATGGTAGTGTTTTTTTCCGACGAGATGGGGAACAAGCATCCTTGATCCTGACTGAAGAGGGTCAATAGCCGGAAGAAGGCCTTCGCTGGCCCTTTTGCGTGAGAGAACAATAGACGCGGAGAGATGGGAAAAGGTGTGTACCGCTGAAGGGTCGGTAAAATCGTCAGCAGGCACATATACTGCCTGTACCGACGTGATGGCCCCTGTTGCGGTATTGCAAATCCTTTCTTCGAGCTTTGCAATCTCCGTCCCGAGGGTGGGCTGGTACCCCAGTCGGGAGGGGAGGTATCCCATAAGCCCCGATACTTCCATTCCGGCCTGAATAAAGCGAAAGATATTATCAATGAGAAGCAGCACATCCTGCTGCATGTCGTCACGGAAGTATTCGGCCATGGTGAGGGCTGCATGTCCTACCCGGAATCTGGCCCCTGGAGGTTCATTCATCTGACCGAACACCATGACTGTATGATCCAGTACCCCGGCATCACGCAATTCGCGATAAAGCTCTTCACCCTCGCGGCAGCGCTCACCAATGCCGCAAAAAAGGCTCACTCCTTCGTGGCGGCCAAACATGTTATGAATCATCTCCGTGATGAGAACAGTCTTGCCCACACCAGCACCACCGAAGAGACCTCCCTTGCCGCCCCGTTCCAGGGGGGCGAGGATGTCAACAGCCTTAATGCCTGTTTCAAATATTTCTGAAACGGTAGATTGCTGGCTTAATGGGACTGGTTCACGGTGTATAGATCGCCATTCACCACCTGAAACAGGTTCTTTTTTATCAATGGTTTCACCGAAAACATTAAACACCCTGCCAAGGAGCCGTTTACCAACGGGAACCCTTAAAGAGCTGCCTGTATCGATGATGGATGATCCATAGGCAAGTCCCTGGGTTGGTACCAGGGCGATTCCGCGAATCATCTCGGAGTTGAGATGGGTAATTACCTCGATGACAATTCTTTCGTCATCACCGGTACGGAGCAGGCTATGGAGTTGTGGCAGTTTGCCCGGGAAGAAGGCGTCGACAACACTTCCACGAACCGATGTGACTGTTCCCTGGTGCGGGTCATCATTACCAGATTTGTGTGTTCTTTCATGTTCGTTCATGTACGGGCCTCCCACGGTCCTACAAGAAAGTGTGCATGAAGTGAACTACCAGCTGGTCACGTTACATCGTCCTTAACAAGATCACATCAAATTCAAATAAATAAAATTTAAACTGAATAGTGCAATTGTAAACATTGTTTCAAATTGTTGTCAAGCATTTTGAAAAAAATTATAGACGATTGGTTATTTCCCGATACAGAATCGTGAGAAGATATCGTGGAGTATCTCTTCCGGGCAGGTCTCGCCGGTGATTTCTCCGAGGTGGAAGAGGGCTTCCCTGAGTTCAAAAGCCATGAACTCCACTGGTTCCCCCTGTTGATGGCA
>CAYXQK010000173.1:0-5068 GCA_964467445.1 uncultured Syntrophaceae bacterium | reverse complement strand
AATTGATACGTAGCATTCCCGTTATAGCGGCATTCCGGATTCCACGTCTTCTGCGGTGATTGCATCATTTCTATCGATAATAAACAAAATTTTAATTATTTAACTTTGTGTAGTTGTAGGTGACAGAGATAACCAGCGATGTATTTTTTGGTTAAGCACTTCGGGTTGTAATCTGCTATACAAACGCATCAGCCTTAGTCGTTGACTTCAATAAAAAATGATCTTTCAGTAATATCAAGGGTGCGGATAATGTAGATAAGTCTGTGTAAAATGATTTGACATCGGGATGATATTAACGTACTGTATATGGTACGAGATGGAGGTGGCGAAGCATGACAACATTATCAGCGTCAGAGGCAAGAAAGCGCCTGTACAATTTGGTTGACGAGGTAAGGGATACACACATCCCGGTTCAGATCGTAGGCAAGAGAAGTTCCGCAATTCTCATTTCTGAGGAGGACTGGAGGGCAATAGAAGAGACTCTTTTTCTCGCGTCAATACCTGGCATGCGGGAGTCTATTAAAAAGGGACTCCAGACTCCTATTGAAAAGTGTGAGGAGGATGTCGGCTGGTGAGTTGGCGATTGGTTTTCACCAGGCAAGCGAGAAAAGACGCGAAGAAAATCACACAGACCGGTCTTAAACCTCAGACCAACCGCCTGCTGGATTTGCTCAGAGAAGACCCCTACCGGAATCCGCCCCCGTATGAAAAGCTTGTGGGCGATCTCTCAGGTGTTTGTTCGCGTAGAATCAACATACAACATCGTTTGATTTATCAAATACTCGACGACATCAAGACGGTGAAAGTTATCAGAATGTGGACGCATTATGAATAATCTTACGTGACAAAACCTTCGCAAAGGTACGTTATGACGACAACAGCGACAGAGGATTTTGGGATTTATCTGCGGCCCACGCGTTTTATCGACAGCGATCATCCGGCCGTGATCGCATTTGCGCAGGCCGCTGCGAGGGGCGCCGGTAGCGATATTGACAGGGCCATTCGCATCTTCTATGCCGTTCGTGATCAGATCCGATATGATCCCTATTGTCTTGACCTGGAGAAGGAAAGATTCAAGGCCAGCGTGGTCCTGGAAAAGAAAGCCGGTTATTGTGTCGAAAAAGCGCTGCTGCTGGCGGCGATGGCCCGCTCCCTGGGAATTCCGGGCCGCCTGCGATTCGCCGACGTCCGGAATCACCTGACGACGCAGCGACTCAAGGAGATCATGCAGACGGACCTGTTCATCTACCACGGTTACACGGAGATGTTTCTGAACGGCTGCTGGGTCAAGGCCACGCCCACCTTCAATTTGTCGCTCTGTGAGCGCTTCGGCGTCAAGCCCCTCGATTTTGACGGCGAGCATGACGCGATCTTCCACGAATTCGACCGCAAGGGGAACCGGCACATGGAATATGTCCACGATCACGGTCCCTTTGCCGATCTCCCCTATGATCTGATCATGGACACCTTCCGGAAACACTATCCCATCTATTTCACACAGGACAAATCAGCGCCTGCCGGCGATTTTGAGGCGGAAGCCCTGAGAGAACAAAAGGGATAATGGGAGAAACCATGCCATGATCGGAACTTTCGCCAACAGCGGCGCCATCCTTGTCGGCAGCCTCATCGGCATTGCCGCGGGGAAGCGCGTTCCCGAAAGGCTCAAGACCATCGTCATGCAGGGCCTTGGACTCTCCGTGGTACTCATCGGTTTGCAGATGGCCCTGACCGGCAAAGAAATCATCCTGACCGTGAGCTGTCTGCTCCTCGGCGGCATTACCGGCGAGCTCATCAATATTGAAAAGCAGCTCGAAAAAATGGGGGAGCACATCAAGCGGCGATTCCGGTCCGATTCCGCCACCTTCGTGCAGGGTTTTGTTTCCTCCTCGCTCCTTTATCTGACGGGCGCCATGATGATCGTCGGTTCCATCCAGGACGGAACGGTGGGCGATCCCCGCACCCTTTACGTCAAAGCGCTGCTTGACGGTGTGGCATCTGTGGCTCTGGCCTCATCCCTGGGTGTCGGGGTCGCGTTTTCGGCTCTTTCTGTATTGGTTGTCCAGGGAGGGATTACACTCTTGTCGTCGCAACTTATCTTTTTATCAAAACCCGCTGTCCTCGATGCGATTACTGCAACGGGCGGCGTTTTGATTTTTGCTATCGGCATCAACCTGCTCGATTTGAAGCGGATTCGCGTGGGAAATCTGCTCCCGGCTATTTTTTATGCGATCGCCTGGGCAGCATTAACATAATTTCCCGATTTGTCGTCATCAAAGCTGACGATATTGATATATCTCAATAAAATCAAAGTGATCGCCATTTGTCAAAGGAAAAGACAAACGATGGATCCACGGCTTCGCGGGTGTTGCTCATGACGGCGCTGCAGATTAATACGGCCTTCCTGCTGGGCGCGGGCCTGGGGATGCGTTTACGGCCCCTGACCCTGACCTGCCCCAAGCCGCTGCTGCCGGTGCGCGGACGTCCGATCATCACCTACGCCATGGATCACCTGCTGACGGTGGGCGTCCAACGCTTCATTGTCAACACCCACCATTGCGCCGATGTTTATCGGCAGACTTTTCCGGACGGTCAATGGCGCGGGATTCCGATTATCTTCCGCCATGAACCGGTTCTGCTCGATACGGCGGGCGGCCTCAAGAATATCGAAGATCTGCTGAAAGGCGATGAACGCATTTTTGTTTACAATGCCGATGTCATGACGAATCTGCCGTTAAAACCGCTGCTGGAGGCGCATGCCGGGCAAAGACGGGAGGTGACGCTCGCCCTGCGCAGTGACGGCCCGTTGCTCAATGTTGACCTGGATGAAAAGGGTGAGATCTGCGACATGCGCCGGCTCCTGAATCGGTACGGAGTCAGGCGCTGCCTGTTTACGGGCATTTATGTGGTTGAAAAACGATTTCTCAAGCGTCTGACAACCGGAAAGATCGAGTCGGTGGTGCCGGTGTTCGTGCGCATGACTGAGGAAATGCCCGGATCGGTGGGGTCTGTCCTGATCGACAGGGGTGCATGGCATGATATCGGCAGTCTCGGAGAATACCAGAGTATGATGAACTCATCACCCTCAGGGACCGCTGAAAAACACCCCGCTGTCACGCCTGGAAATGCTCAGGCGCGGCCTGAGGATAACGAACAGGCACAACCATTCGAGACCATTGAAGATACCGCCGTCAGGCAATATGTAAGTCATGTCATGAACCATCCGGAAAAGGCCATCGTGGAGATTGCGCCCCTTGCGAAGGGAGGTTCCGACCGGACGTTCCGGCGCATCTGCTTGAGCGATTCGCCATCCTTGATTTTCATGCACTACAACGCCGGTCGTGAAGAAAATCGACACTATGCGGCCATCGCCGGTTTTCTGCGGGAAATCGATCTTGCTGTTCCGGAGATCTTTCATCATGATCCCGAGCGGTGTTTTATCCTTATGGAAGACCTGGGCGACACCGATCTCTGGTCTTTGAGGCAATCGGCATGGAGCGTCCGGCGCGATTATTACTGCAAAGCGCTCAGGATGATCCACCGACTGCATGCCTTTCCCGTAGAAGACCTGTTGAGGCGATCCTTGACGCTCATGCCGGGATTTGGTCCGGAACTCTACCGCTGGGAGAGGGAGTACTTCTGTGAGAATTTTGTCCGCGGTGTCTGCAGGATTGAGCTGGGCGCCGATGAGGCAGCGGCGCTGGAGGTCGAGCTGAGTGCGCTGGCCAAACGACTTGAGCAGGGAGGGGCCAGCCTCGTCCATCGCGATTTTCAGTCGCAGAATATACTCATATATGAAGAAAATCCTGTATTTATAGACTTTCAGGGACTGCGGATCGGCAGTTATTTCTATGATCTGGGATCGTTGCTCTACGATCCTTATGTCCTGATCAATGAGCATGAGCGGCTCGAATTGCTCCGGTATTATTATGATCTGCAGCAGCGAAGCGACGCATGGGATGCCTTCCAGGAGACGTTTCACGAGGCGTCGGTGCAGCGGCTCATGCAGGCCCTCGGCGCTTTTGGATTTTTGGGGCGCCGGCACAACCGGACGGATTTTCTGGCGCACATCCCGAGCGGAGCGCAGCGGCTGGCCGAGGCGGCATCCCACTCACCGCGTCTGCCAGTGCTCAGGAGCATGATTTCACACTGCCGGACTGCCTTATAATTCCTCCAAACCGGGATTATAGAGGCTTTACGTTGATACGGTTATGTGCTTTAATAAATAACATGCATCTGATCCAGAAGCGCTATCCGGACAAACAGGAAGAGGTCGATTGAAAATGTCAGAACGATCAAACAATGCAGAAAAGTTTTATGTGTGGTTCGATACGGAGTATTCCGATCTTGAACTTGAAACGGCCTCGCTGCTTCAAGTTGCGGCTCTTATCACGGACAGCTCCCTGAAAAGGGCACTGCCGCCGGAGCAGGATGTGCGGTTGATCATTCGACTGCCGGATGAGGCAGCGCTCAGCCCGTGGGTTGAGCAGAATCTGCCGGTTCTGGTTCGGGCATGCCGTTCGCCCGAAGCCGTGAACATTGACGAAGCGGATAGGCGTCTGGCCGGCTATGTGGACGCCGTTGCCGGGCTGCCTGCAGAACGTGAAAATCAACGGCCGGTGATGGCCGGAAACAGCCTGCACGCGGACTGGTGGCTTGCACGCCGATTTCTGCCCCGCTTTCTGGGCCGTCTGCATTACCGGCATCTGGATGTGACCGCTCTCAAACTGGAGTGGATGCGTCTGCACCCCGGTGTTGAATTTGAAAAGGAAAATCCGGAAACCATCCGCCGGTACTTCCCGGAGGCCGTCTTGCCCGTGTCGGGCAGTCGCCATGACGCCTATTACGACGTGCACGCGTCCATCGCCGAACTGGCATTTTACCGCCGTTTTCTGTTTCTTGAAGAAATTTAATCTCTTTTCGGGTCTAATTCCCCGCAGCTTGCTGCGAGAAAAGTACCGATTATAGATTGTTGATACCCCGCTGCTTGCGGCGGGGTAGTTCATTAAGTTCATGTTTTGACGACTTCGTAAAAAGTCGAGAATTCCCTCCCCCTCGACAGGGGAGGGTT
>CAYXQK010000172.1:0-2895 GCA_964467445.1 uncultured Syntrophaceae bacterium | reverse complement strand
CGCCATCGAAAAGACATGACATGACTGAAAATATGAACCCGTCCCCCATTTATCAGGAGGAGTCGCAAAAATGAAAGTAAGCACAGGCACATGTCGCTGGATCTGGCTGATGCTGGTATTTTTTATCATGGTGCCGGGGGTATCGGCCGCAGAGAAGGTCTTCACCCTCGATGAGAGCATTGAGACGGCCCTCAAACAGAGCGTCCTGATCCATGCCGCTCAGGAAGGCGTGCTGGGGGCGGAGGCCCAGAAAAAGGAGGCCTTCACGGGATTTCTTCCCAAGCTGAACACCTCCTACGGTTACACGTGGCTCAACCGGGAGCCCTATTCAACGATGCCGCCATTGCCGCCGTTGACGACCATTCCGAGCCGGTTGGTGGTGGGTACACAGGACAACTACACCTGGGCTGTAGAGGCAAAGCAGCCCCTGTTTGCCGGCGGCGGCATCATGGCCAATTACGAAGCCAGCAAGATCGGGCATGATATTTCCCGAATGGACGAGGCCGTCGCCATACAGGACATCATCCAGGAGGTCAAGGTGTCCTTTTTCAATATCCTGAAGGCGGAAAAGCTGCTGGGGGTCGCCCGCCAGTCTCTGGAGCAGTTGCAGGCACACCGCCATGTGGCGCAGAATTTTTTCGATGTCGGCCTGATCCCCCGCAATGAACTGCTCCAGTCGGAAGTTCAGGTCGCCAACGGTGAGCAGTCTCTTATCCGGGCGGAAAACGGCGTGGAACTGGCCAAATCGAAATTCAACACCGTCCTGCGGCGCAACATCAACGACCCCGTGCAGGTTGAGGATATTCTGACCTACCGCCAGTATGACCTGCATATCGAGGACTGTTTCAAAGCAGCCATGGAGAACCGTCCGGAAATCAAAAGCCAGGCCCTGAAAGTGGATCAGGCAAAGTCGCTGGTGAAGCTGGCCAAGAGCGATTTTTACCCAACCGTCAGTGCGGTGGGGCATTATGAACGGGTGGGCGACACGCCTGGCGTTTCCGGGACCGCCTTCAAAGATGCCGAGAGCTGGTATGTGATGGGCGTGGCCAGTTGGACGTTCTGGGAGTGGGGTAAGACGAAATACCGCGTGGATGCCAGCCGCAGCAGAGAGAACCAGAGCATCGATCTTCTGAACAACACGAGGGACCAGATCACGCTGGAGGTCAAGAACGCCTACCTGCTTATGCGGGAATCGGAAAAGCAGGTCATGGTGACAAAAAAGGCGATCGAACAGGCGGAAGAGAATTTCCGGATCAATCAGGAGCGTTACCGCGAACAAGTGGCCACGTCCACGGATGTGCTGGACGCGCAAACCCTCCTGACGCGAGCGAAGTCCGACTACGCCAATGCCCTCAGCGAATATCATATCGGCCATGCCCGCCTCGAGCGGGCAATGGGCACCATTTCCTCGAAAAAATAACCATGCAGTCCATTCTTCTCTCCTTGCAGCAGGGGATGAAGAAAAGGGGGTGTCGTGAAAAAACGGATTATTATTGTTGCTTTCATCGTCTTTTTCATCGGTGTCGCTCTTTTTGTCTATTTCGGACAACAGAAAACGCAGAAGGGGGAACTTTACTACTCCGGTACGATTGAAGCCACGCAGGCCAACCTCGCCTTCCAGACCTCCGGCCGCGTGCAGACCGTCTCTGTCAGGGAGGGTCACGCTGTCGTTAAAGATCAGGTTCTGGCCGAGCTTGACGGCGCCGAACTGGAGTCCCGACTGGAGCAGGCCCGCGCCACCCTCGATAAATCCCTGAAAAATCAGCAGCAGCTGGAGGCGATGCTGGATCTCTACAACCACACTCTGCCCGCCGAGGTGGCCCGCGCCGATGCCGGCGTGGCCTCCGCCCGTTTTGCCCTGGAGGATACCCGGAAAAACGATCAGCGTTACGAGCAGCTTTACAAAAAGGGCGTCGTGTCGGAAAAAGAACGCGACCTGATAAAGCTCAACCATGATACCGCTGCCGCCCGGCTCGCCGAGGCGGAGGCGAGCCTGAGGGTGACCCGGAGTAATTTGAAAAAAATCGACGCCGCCCGGCAGGATGTCGCCGCTGCCCGTTCCCAGATCCTGGCTGCCAGAGCGGCGCTGGAACAGGCAGATATTCAGCGACACTATGCCCGGTTGAAAGCTCCGATCAGCGGGGTCATTACCAGCCGCAACGTGGAACCAGGGGAAGTGGTTTCGCCGGGCCGCGAGGTGATGACCCTTTCCGATCTGTCCCGGGTGGACCTCAAAATCTTCGTCGACGAAACGGCCATCGGGCAGGTCAAGCCCGGCCAGAAGGCCGAAGTCCGCATCGATACCTTTCCCGACAAGGTCTATACGGGTCACGTGGCCTTTGTCTCTCCGGAAGGCGAATTTACCCCCAAAATCATCCAGACAAAAAAGGAACGCGTGAAGCTCGTTTATCTGGTGAAAATATCCATCCCCAACCCGAATTACGAATTAAAATCCGGCATGCCCGCTGATGCCTGGCTGCGATAAACATGACGCCATTTGTTTCTGTCGATAACGTATCTGTGCACTTCGGCGAAACGGCCGCCGTCCGGAATGTGTCCTTCACCGTGGAACAGGGAACCATCTTCGGCCTCGTGGGATCCGACGGCGCCGGCAAGTCCACGCTGCTGAGGATGATCGCGACGATGATCAAACCGGCGGCGGGCGCCATCCGGATTGACAGTCTTGATGTGGTTTCTGCAAAAAGACAAGTCAAACGGCGCATCGGCTACATGCCTCAGCGTTTCGGGCTCTATCAGGACCTGACCGTTGATGAAAACATCGATTTTTTCATGGATATCTACGGCATCCGCGGCGATGAGCGGAAAAAACGAAAGGAACGCTATCTGGGCTTCTCCAATCTGCTTCCCTTCCTGGACCGCCAGGCGGGCAACCTG
>CAYXQK010000171.1:0-3811 GCA_964467445.1 uncultured Syntrophaceae bacterium | reverse complement strand
TTGGATACATACTGAACAAAACCGGTATTCTCTCTCCGGAAAATGAGTTCCTTCTCAAACTCTGAAAATTCAAATCCCCTTGAACGATCCTGAAGTGACATATTTTCCTGAAATAATGGTGAATCTTATACGATCTTCATTCCAATATACCATGATGGATTGTTTTTTGACTGATTGCTTGTTTATCTAAAATGTCATACTGTTTGTCATAAGGGTTTTGAAATTACTTTTCATGCACGAGAAAATAGCGGTGCTTGCTTTCCTGTCTGGGGATTTTTATACTTCTCGGTAAGCAACACTGTGGTGCCGGATATAATACATGACCACTTCACGGGATTCGTGCAGCACTAGGTATATCCCCGACCCTGATCCGGTAGAGCGATTCCGCGACGGCAAGTTTCTGCGAACTATGCATGAGAGGATCCATCGAACTGTTATCGATTTGTTCAAAAATATGAGGGAATAATTCTTGTAGGATCTTCCGGAGATCTTTTTTTAAAGATTTTTTAACGAGAGAACGTACGAGCCCATAGATGCAGCTGGAGCCGGTATGCTATTTCGTCGCTATTTTTGCGGATTCGGGTGCATATTTCCTTATCATCTCCACAACAACCGGGAAATTTTTCTCCGTACAGTACAGGGCGATGGGGCTGATCAGGTAGGGTGAGCGAAGAACGATCATCTTCACCCCGGTATGAATTGTCACGTACCGGACATTCTCCCAAAAAAGCGTATTTGCCTCTTCCGAAATCGCCAGCAGACCCGCACCGGTCCCGGCCGCAGACCCCATAGCTAAGGATCCCAGCGTTGAAACCCTGTTGAGGATCTCCGTTCCTTTACCCGCCTTGGATGCCACACCTTCATCGCTGATGTAAAAGAAGGTATTGAGCCCGCCTTTTGTACCAAGCTGGAGCACAGCCATGATCACAAGCCCGAGGATGTATATCCCAGCTGCAACCGCGAGGAATAAGAGAAGCAATGCTGTATCCCCGGTGATCACGGTTAAAAGGATCCCGGCGAGTACGGCCGGTATGAACAAGACAAGGAAGAGATCCTTCACCACAACAGGATTTGTGATAAGAGGAACAACCCGGCTCCATGCAAGCGCATCCCCTGGGGTCTTTGCAACCCCTTCGCGAGGCAGGATCATCTTTCCACCGCACGAACCGCAGAAGGTTTCTTCGTCCTGCACCGTATTCCCACAATTCTGACATAACGGCATGTTGATTGTCTCACCCTGGTATTTCCTAACTGAATTTGCCGGGCTGGATTATAACCTTACAGGATTCACTCCGGGCATTATGACACCCTATTTTTTTAAGGAGGGGATGCCGTATTGTTGATGCTCAAAGGATAAAATACCTGAAAGAAAAACGAAGGTGATCTTATTTGTAAAAAAAAATTATGGGTCACTTAAGGATACGGATTCCCGGGTATATGATTTTCCGTCGGATCCTTCGCAGTCTAAGCTCATGTCTCTCCCCCCAACCCCATCCCAGGGAACGTCATCACGAGAACCGACACCGTAGCAATAATCGGACTGCACTCCATTTTTCCAGCGATTTGCAGTCACGATATTGCCAGCATAGTCATAGGTGATACTCCAGCCATCTACCTTCGGTACAGTGTAGGTGTTTCTATTCCCATCGATTTGCGAAACCACACGGTAGGTAAATTCGCTTCTCAATCCATTCCTGTATCCGGATGTATCCACGCACTTCGAGGGTACCTGCCCACACGTTCCGTCCCATCCTGCTCCATTACATCTGCTGTCTGCATAATAAGTCCACGAGCTGCAGTCAGAAGAATATTGCATACTATCGAGAATTGCCCACCGATATGCAACGTTCCCGGTACCGGCAACCGTCGGGGTGACTTTCTGGCTGTCAGGAATGAACACCGGTTCATCTGAGAATGTAAGGGATACATCCATTGGTGGCGGGTCGGTGAAAAAACCTAGGACGCTGCTGACGCCGGGGAGAGCTGCCCATTTGGAACATTGAACGACCCCGTATTCATCGTAGCACCGTCCATTGCACAGTCCGTGGCAGTGACCGAACACAACTGAGTTGTCCCCCGCTTTTTCCGTACAATAATCATAACAGGCATCATGATCGATGCAGCCTTTGTGGGCTGGGCACACTTTCACATGCTTATAGGTGCATGTACCCTCTTTCACCTGAATCTGCAAATCGCCAAGGTTTGTGCACCGGCTATCAGGGCAGTCCATACCACAGGCTCCCCGGCATTCTGCCCCGGAGGACAATCCCGTCTGGCGCAACTGGGGGGCTCCTCCGGTTCCGATCGGGCATGGACCGGAATAGGATCCCCGGTTCGCTGGATTATCCGTGATATAGGGGGGCGCCGGAAGAAGAATGCGATCGCGCTCAGTGTTTGCGTTTCTGATTTCATCCATGTTCTTGTCCCAGAAATTTGTATCAGCTATCGCAGCAGCCGGCATTATCAGGAATGAGAAGAGGCTACCGGACATAATCACTGCAAAAAGACTGCATACAGCGAAACTGTACAATCGTGAGGAATTTTTTTTCATAGAGAATCAGCCCTTCCAGATGAATACCATCGAATAATCTTCAAAATACATTGTGCCTGCTATGGGATCCAAGAGGAGGATGGGGCTTACCGTGCCTGAAGGAGACCGGAGCTGGTATTTTCCATCCGCTATCTTCTCCCATGAACCCGTGGCATAGTCACCCGTTTTGGTGTCCAGCAGGGTGGCTGCACCATCCGCACTGAACTGCATTTGCATAGCAGATGACTGGATATCCCAGGTCCCGATGATGAGATCATCCGGTGAAGCACTGCTGCCGCTCTGAACCGGTTGTGAAACTCTCATTATCGCAGTCGTAGCGGCTGATGAGGACGCTGACGAATCAACAGCTTGTCCGGAATCATCGGAAGTTGTCAGGTCATAGGAAGAGGAAATGCCTGAATCTTCCCACGATGGTGTTTCTTCCTCAAACAGCGGGAGGATGACAAAGAGTCCCACGACAACAACTGAGATCAGGAGTAGTGCCCCTCCCCCAAGAAGGATCAGTCCCAATCCTGATCCTTTAGGAGTTGAAGGAACAGGCGCCTGCCCGACCCCTGCTGGTATGTTGTTCGTCACCAACTGCGGTTTTAGCAAGGGTTTGCCGCAGCTGCTGCAGAACTTGTTATTTTCCGGGTTCTCTACCCCGCACACCGTACATTTCAACGAAAACACCTGAATTCAAAGCATTTATTCGCAGCTAATATGAGGTTACCTAAATTGATTCCGGTATTTCTGAAATTTTTCTGGCATCGCAACCTGGAAACCACGATATATCCGTAGCTCTCTCACGATGTGACGGATTTGGCATGAATCGGGCGCAGATATCCCGGATAACAGCACCTTTTGGAAGGGCGATCGTAAGCCGATGGGCTGGATGAGGGGGAAATGAAAGAAGATGGTGTTTTGGGGCGAGATCCGGAAATCCAAACATCGGATAATGGCATTGTTTTCAGGAAATTGATCCTCAAAGAAGGGTCATGCCATCGGAGATGATTTGATGATATGGCTGAAGCCGCCCGCTGATGTGCGGGAATTTATGGGGACGCAATTTATGCATCAACCTGTTTTGTCCGGAACTGGGTCCGGACTTTCTCGGAAAAGAATTTTCCAATCTCGCCAGAATGCATGAGATCCGCGTAGACTTTTGGAGGGACTGCCAGATACTGGTAAACAAGTCCTGTATGAAATTCTATCTCCAGGATTTTTGTGCTGTCATCATATCCCACAGAGCGCAGAATACGGGACTTGACGGGCTGTCTT
>CAYXQK010000170.1:0-3220 GCA_964467445.1 uncultured Syntrophaceae bacterium | reverse complement strand
ACCCATCTTGATGTTGAGTTTTCCCACTCCATTTGCCCGGAGTGCCGCGCCTCCCTGTATCCAGAGACAAAGACTGGGTGAAGCAGGGAGAAGAGGCACCCCGCGACTGCGCTCGGGGCAGGCAGGCACAAAGAAAAGTCGGTGAGTCGGTGAATCGGTCAATCGGTGAAGAGGTAAAGAGACAGAAGAAAGTGCTGAGCGACGAGTAACGAGTGCTGAGTTCGGGTAACGAGTCACGAGTCCCGAGCCCCGAACCCCGAGTCACGAGCCCCGAACTGCTGCCGGAGAAAAAGCTTGTCTTATTACTGCCAGGCGTTATAATTGTACACTTTATAAATAATGACCATTCAAACACAGGAGCCCGTTTTTGAACCGCACCGGGATTGTCCGCGACCAGCGATATCTTGAGCACAAAACTGGTGTCCATCACATAGAGATCCCCCAGCGTCTTGAGACCATCTACCATATGCTTGACTCTAACGGGTTTCAGGACGGATTCACCCTCATCCCTCCCCGCTATGCAACCCTTGAAGAACTTGAAATGGTGCACGCGCCCTCCTACATCGAGCGCATCCTTGACACTGCGGGTGAGCCCCGGCGCTACCTTGATCCGGACACGATGACATCGGAGCGCTCCTGTGAGGCTGCGTTTCTTGCGGCCGGGGGAACGCTGGCAGCTGTGGAAAAGGTTATGCAGGGCGGGGTTGATAATGCCTTTGCCCTGGTCAGGCCTCCGGGCCACCATGCTGAACGGGACCATCCCATGGGGTTCTGCCTGTTCAACAATATTGCTCTTGCAGCCGAATTCAGCCGCAGGCGCTACAGCCTGCGCAGAATCCTGATCGTGGACTGGGACGTCCACCATCCCAATGGCGTGCAGCATGCTTTTTATGACGACCCGGAGATTCTGCTCTTTTCAACCCATCGTCACCCGTTCTTTCCCGGCACCGGCGAAGCCACAGAAGTGGGCAAAGGAGCGGGCAGGGGGTTTACCGTAAATGTGCCGCTTCCGGCCCAGCGGGATGATACTGATTTTGGCAATGTGTACCGGCATATACTGGTTCCCCTGGCACTTGAATTCAAGCCGCAGCTCATTCTCATATCCGCAGGGTTTGACACCCACGCGGATGACCCCATCGGCGGCATGCGCGTAACGGACCGGGGGTTTGCCCGGATTGCTGATATAATTCTTGATATTGCACGCAAGACCTGCGGGGGGAAAGTTGCTGCGGTGCTTGAAGGGGGCTATGATCTTGCTGCGCTCAGGCGCTCGGTGAAAGCGGTGCTGCAGACGCTGCGTGATGGTTCCTGCCCGGACCCGCAGCAGTTTATGGAAAAAGAGGATGCCCATTACCTGCGCATGCAGGAAATAATTGAAGAGATAAAAAAAATCAACCGGCCGTTCTGGAAATGTTTCTAAGATGAGCACCCTTGATAATACCTTACCGCCACACAACCCCGATGCCAACCTTAAAGAGTATGAAGCGCTCTACCGGAGCTTTCGCTGGGATGATGCCGGCACTGCGTTTGATTGGCACACCACCGGAAGCGTAAATATCGGCTACGAAGCAATAGACCTGCACGCTGATAATCCCGCAACGGCTGATGCAGTTTGCCTCAGCTATTCCCACGGCCGGAGAAAAGAAAGAATAACCTACCGGCAGATGAAGGAACTCTCAGGCAGATGCGGCACCATGCTGCGCCGGCTCGGGACGCAAAAGGGCGACCGGGTATTTTTGTTCCTGCCGCGGATTCCGGAATTTTATATTGCGCTGGCAGCGTGCGCAAAAATCGGGGCGATTATTGCGCCCCTGTACAGCGAGTACCGGGACAGCGCGGTCAAGGACCGCATGCTGGATGGCCGGGGAAAAGTTCTTATTACTACCCCGCAGTATCTTGCCCGGGTGCCGGTTAATGAGCTTCCTGATCTTCACACAATAATTTTAACCGGCACTCCCCGCGACACGGCCGGCCCGGGGACCGTATGGTGGCAGGAAGAGATGGCGCAGGATACCCCGGAACTTGCGATTGAGTGGGTTGACCCTCAGGCACCGCTGCTGCTCATCTACACCTCAGGCCCTACGGGAAAGCCCATCGGCCTGCTCCATCCCCATGACAGCATGCGCGGCTACCGTGCAACCTCCCGCTGGGTGCTCGATCTCAAGGATGGGGATGTGCTGTGGACCCAGGCAGAGCCGGGCTGGCTGATGAATGTTGTGTACAGCGCATTTGCACCGTGGCTGTGCGGGGTCGAGAGCGTTATCACCGGGAAGATTAACACGGTAGAGGAGTGTTACCGCCTCATCGAGGAGCATAAGATAACCGTTCTCTACACTATTCCCACCATTTACCGGATGATAGCTGATGGGAGAGAGGATGCCGCCCGCCGCTATTCTATAGAGAGTCTCCGGCACCTGTTGAGCGCCCTTGAACCACTCACGCCCGAGCTTATTTACAGCGTTATGCGCATTCTGGGACTGCCGGTTCACGACACCTGGTGGACCGCTGAAACAGGCATGATCACCATTGCGAATTTTCCCAGCGTACCTATCAAGCCGGGATATCTGGGCCGGCCGTGCCCCGGTATCAGTGTCGCAATACTTGATGCCGACGGCAAAGACCTGCCGCCGTTTACCATGGGAGAAATCGCCCTCGGCGGCGGATGGCCGGCACTGTTTAACGGGATCTGGGGAAATGACGATCGCTACCGTCAGTACTTCACCAAAAAGCCCTGGTTCATTTCCGGGGACCGGGCCTTTATTGACTTCAACGGTTACTTTTTTTATCAGGGCAGGGCGGATGATGTCATCATCACCTCGGGAGGAAGAATCGGGCCCGCTGAAATTGAGCAGGTCCTTGCTTTGCATCCGGCTATAGCTGAAGCCGGCGTGATCCGCATCCCTGATGAGACCGGCGTCAAGAAGGTAAAGGCCTTTGTCTGCTTAAAGCCGGCCTACCAGCCGACAGATATTCTCAAGGCAAAAATCATTTCCTATGTAGAGAACCAGCTATCCCCGGAGACTGCTCCCCGGGGAATTGAATTCTGCGACAGCCTGCCAAAGACGAGCAGCGGAAAAATTCTCCGGCGGGTGCTCAAAGCGTGGGAGTGGAAACTTCCGACGGGAAATATTGCGGCGCTGAGGGATGAATAAAGGGTTCGAGTGGCCAAGGGGTCGAGGGGATGGGGATTTGGGGTTTGTGATCTGTGACCAGTGACTCG
>CAYXQK010000169.1:0-3020 GCA_964467445.1 uncultured Syntrophaceae bacterium | reverse complement strand
GTTTCGAACATTGTAGAGGGCATCGTCCTGAAAAATGGTTGATTCTTTTGCATTTGTTGTTTTCCTGGTCCTGGTGGCCCTGGCTTTCGATTACATCAATGGGTTTCACGACGCGGCCAACTCAATCGCCACGATTGTCTCAACGCGGGTACTTACGCCCAAACAGGCTGTCCTCTGGGCGGCCTTCTTCAATTTTGCCGCCGTATTCTTAATGGGTGTCCACGTTGCCAAGACCGTCGGCACGGGGATCATCAACCCGGCGATCGTCGATAACACCCTCATCCTTGCTGCGTTGAGCGCCGCAATCATCTGGAATCTCATCACCTGGTGGCTGGGCCTGCCCAGCAGTTCCTCCCATGCCTTGATCGGCGGCCTAGTCGGCGCCGGGGTCATGAAGGGGGGGATGGATGTTTTGGTCTGGGGCGGGATTACAAAAACGACCCTATTCATTGTCCTGTCTCCGACCATCGGACTTATCCTGGGTCTGACGCTCATGATTATTGTGTTGAATCTGAGCAAGAATTCCAACGTGGCCCGGTCTCAAAAGCTTTTCAAAAAGATGCAACTGTTTTCCGCCGCTGTTTACAGTCTCGGACACGGTATGAACGACGCCCAGAAAACCATGGGGATCATTGCCATGGTTCTTTTCAGCAAGGGTCTCCTCGGAGACACCTTCCACATTCCCCTCTGGGTTGTGATCAGCTGCTACACGGTGATCGCACTGGGAACCATGGCCGGGGGCTGGCGCATTGTAAAGACCATGGGAACCAAAATAACGAAACTTCAGCCCATGGGGGGATTCTGTGCAGAAGGGGCCGCGGCGATCGCCATTATCGGAGCGTCCCTGGCCGGTATTCCCGTGAGCACGACGCATACGATCACGGGAGCCATTGTGGGGGTGGGCGCCACAAAGCGGTGGACCGCCGTCCGCTGGGGCGTGGCCGGAACCATCATCTGGGCGTGGGTGCTGACGATTCCTCTGTCTGCGCTTATGTCAGCCATTATCTATGTCGGCCTGGAGGTCATTTTTTGATGCTGGATAAAATTAAGTGGCTCGGCCATGCGAGCATCAGGATTGAAGCGCAGAAGATCATTTACATTGACCCCTGGAAGATCAAGGGCGGCCCGAAGGCCGATCTGATTCTGATCAGCCACAGTCATCACGACCATCTATCGCCCGCCGATATCAGGAAAATCCGGAAAGAAGACACAGTCATTGTCGCGGCTCTCGACGCCGCGGCGCAACTCTCCGGAGATGTGCGGGCGCTGAAGCCCGGCGATAAAGTAACGGTCCAGGGGGTAACCGTTGAAGCTGTTCCGGCCTATAATATCGGCAAGCCTTATCATCCCAAGGCCAATCAATGGATCGGCTTTCTCCTGACGGTGGAAGGCAAGACCATCTATTACGCCGGCGACACCGATTTCATTCCCGAGATGAAGACAATCAAGGCGGATATCTGGATTCTGCCGGTGGGCGGTACCTATACCATGACGGCAAAGGAAGCGGCTGAAGCCGTAAATATGATCCGGCCGGAAGTTGCCATTCCGATTCATTGCGGTGATCTGGCCGGCACGTTCGAAGACGCCGCAACGTTTAAGAAACTCTGCAAGGCGCCCGTGGAAATCAAAACGATCATCTCCAGTTAAGGCAATAATCACCCCACGCGCTATCCATATCCACATCACGCCGCAGGGCCTTGCCGGGATGGACGGGGGCAGAGCCGTTATTCACCGCCCCTGTCTCCAGCCGTAGCGGGCGGGACCGACGAGGGGATGGCCGCTGCGGAAAAGGCAGGGTAATCATGGCGATGCATCTGGACGAAGAGCGGCAGGAACGACAGCAACAGATCGACCGCTTCGTAAAAACGGAAGCGGCTTCAAGTTTGAACGGGATCGAT
The DNA here is from genome assembly GCA_964467445.1 of uncultured Syntrophaceae bacterium. Lineage (GTDB taxonomy): Bacteria > Desulfobacterota > Syntrophia > Syntrophales > Fen-1087 > JAPLJM01. Next base: position 1,122 of record CAYXQK010000169.1, on the reverse strand, counting down.
GCATTTCCCGTCGTGCTCTGGCGGAAAATGGGGGAGGCCGGATTGCTCGGTCTGGGCATTCCCGCCGCTTACGGCGGTTCAGGCGGCGACTGGCTTTCCATACAGGCGGCCGGCGAGGCCTTTGTCCGCGGCAGCCGCAACATGGGCATGGCCCTGTCCTGGCTCATTCATCTGATTGTCTGCCGCTTTGCCATCCTGGGATTCGGCAGCTCAGGGCAGATCGAGCAATGGCTGCCACGGCTGGCCGCAGGAGAAATCACCCCGTCGCTTGCGATTTCCGAACCAGGGACGGGGGCGCATCCGAAATATCTGAGGACATCGGCCCTCCGCGAAGGTGAAGACTGGATCCTGACCGGCGAAAAATCCTTTCTCACCAACGGACCCCTGGCGGGTCTGTTTGTGGTTCTCGCCGTTTCGGCGACAGAAGGCGGGAAAAAACAAATCACCGCTTTTCTTGTCCCCCGTGAAACCCCCGGTCTTTCGCTTACCGATCCGCTCCGACTCGATTTTCTGAAACCCTCTCCCCACTGCGGCATCCGGCTTGAGGCCTGCCGGATTTCTTCCGACCAGGTGCTGGGAAACATAGGGGACGCTTTTGAGCGGATATCCAAACCTTTCCGGGACCTGGAAGACGTCATGCTCATGGGCCCGGTCGCAGGCGGGATGCAGGTCCAGATGGCCGCCCTGCCTGCCCTGATCGCAGGACAGGGGATTGTCCCGACCGATGATCTGAAAACGGCGCTCGGCGAGCTGCAGTTTCGGCTCGACGCGCTGAGAATCCTGGCCTATGAAGCCGCCGCCATGCTCGATAGCGGCCGGGGCCATCCCGAATTCCCGTCACTCCTGTTGTCGTTCCGTTCCGGGGCCGGGCAGTTTCAATCCCGCCTGACGCAGGTTCTGGATCAAGCGGGGATACAAACCGACCCGGCAGGGGCGACCCTGGCAAAGGATCTGACCATGACCCTCGGCGTGGCGGGGCATGTCGCACTCATCAAGCAGAGGAAAATCGGAGAAGCCATTCTTCAAATAAAGGATAAGGATAGGACTGATGCAGACCATTCACGATGAAAAATTCGCGTCTCCCGAAGCCATCGGGCGGGGCTTCAAGGAGCAGGGATTTAT